>JBQGDK010000346.1:0-2309 GCA_052039025.1 Actinomycetota bacterium | reverse complement strand
CCCGCCGTTCACGGGGATGACCTGGCCCGTGATCCACGATGCGCCGTCGGACGCGAGGAACGCGACCGTCTCGCCGACGTCGCGCCCTGTGCCCAGGCGCGGGATCGGGTTCCTCGACGGGTCGAGGGGCGCGCCCTCCATGCCGCCCAGCGTGAGGGCGTTGCACGTGACACCGAGCGGCCCCACCTCGTGGGCCACGTGCCGCATCAACCCGATGGCGCCGGCCTTCGCCGCGCCGTACAGCGAGACCCGGATCGGCAGGCCGATGCGGCCGGCCTCGGAGGAGATGATCACGACGCGCCCCCAGCCGCGCTCGCACATCGCGGGCAACGCCGTGTGCGTGCAGTTCATGACGCCGTACAGGTTGAGGTCGACGAACCGCCGCCACAGCTCCGGATCGGAGTCCTTGAAGTCGACCTGGGGGAACCCGGTGGTGGGGATGCCCGCGTTGTTGACGAGGACGTCGACCGGCCCGAGGCCGGCGAAGGCGGCCCGCACGGCGTCGAGGTCGGTGACGTCGAACGCCGCCGGGCGGCCGCCGACGTCCGCGGCCACGGACGCGGCCCGATCGGCGAAGAGGTCGTTGACGATCACCGACGCCCCCCGCTCGGTCAGGACCCGGGCGATGCCGGCGCCGACCCCCTGCCCCGCGCCGGTGACGAGCGCGACCTTGCCGTCCAGGGGACGCGTGGTCATCGGGGGGCTCCGTCGAGCCCGTGGACGGTGAGCCCCCACTCTGCGATCACGTCGAGGCTCACGACCGCCTTCCCGGTGACGTCCTCGGGGCAATCGCACAGCGCCGTCACGGCCTCCACCATCTCCTCCAGCGACTCGAACTTGTCGGCCGGCACCGTGTCGCCCACGAGGGCGTCGGCGCCCTCGGTCCGGACCGCGGCCCGGGGCTCGATCGTGTTGACCCGGATCCCGGTGCCGTGCAGCTCTGCGGCCAGGCCGTTCGTGATCCGGTTGAGCGCGGCCTTCGACGCGCCGTAGGCGGTGATCGTCGTGCCGTTGGCGCCCAGCGCGAACGGCGGGCCGTCCCACGGCCGGGCGGTGCGGCTCGACACGTTGACGATCCAGCCGGCGCCTGCCTCGCGCATGCCCGGGATCACGGCCTGGGCGAGGTCGAGCGGGGCGTGGACGTTGGCCTCGAACATCACGTGCCGGCGCCTCAGCGGGATCTCGGCCAGCGGCCCGTAGATCGCGGCCGCGGCGTTGTTGACGAGCACGTCGACCGGTCCGCCGAGGCGTTCGACCGCCTCGGGGACGATCCGCTGGCGGTCGGTGGGATAGCTCAGATCGGCGACGACCACCGCCACGTTGCCGCCGTACCGGGCGAGCCGCCCGGCCGTCGCCGTCAGCCCGCCGGCCAGGTGGTCATGGGCGTCGCGGGTGCGAGCGGTGACCGCCACGGCCGCGCCCTCGGCCGCGAGCCGCTCGGCGATCCCGGCCCCGATCCCCCGGCTGGCCCCGGTGACGAGGGCGCGCCGCCCGGCGAAGCGCCCGGCCGTGCCCTCCGTCATGCGAGCCCCTTGTCGGCGACGAACCCCGCGAGGCACTCGCCGATGTAGTGGCAGTCGGCGTCGGTCATCGAGTGGTTGTTGGGCAGGGCCAATCCCCACTCCATCACGCGGTCGGCGTTGGGCAGCCCGCTGTCCGGCGCACGGTGGGGTGTGGCCCGGAAGGCCGGCTGCCGGGTGGCGTTTCCGGTCCACACCATGCGCGTGTCGACGCCGTGGCGCTCCATCCACTGCTGCAGCTCAGACCGCCGGATGCCGGCGCCGGGGGCGATGAGCACCGGGAACATGTGCCAGCCGGTCTCGACGCCGTTCGTGAGCCGCGGCGGGGTGAACAGCTGCGGCCAGCGGGCGACGTGCGAGCCGGTCAGCTCGGCGTTGCGCTGCCGCCGGGCGAGGTTCTCGCCCAGCTTCTCGAGCTGCACCAGCCCGAAGGCGGCCGACAGCTCGGATGGCTCGAAGTTCCACCCGACCTCGTCGAAGATGAACAGGTTGTCGTACTCGATGTCGCCGTCGATGGTGCTGAAGAACCGCGTGTCGACGCCCTTGCGCGATCCGAACAGCTGCACCTCCGAGCGGCGCCCCCAGCGGCGGAGGAGCAGGGCCCGGTCGGCGAGGGCGTCGTCGTCGAAGCACACCATCCCGCCCGTGCCGGCGGCGGTGATGATGTGGGACAGCGCGAAGCTCGTGAGGCTGATGTCGGCCCGGGTGCCCGTCGGCGTGCCCCGCAGCGTGAGGCCGAGGGCATCGCACGAGTCCTCGACCACCCGCAGGCCGTGACGGTCGGCGATC
>JBQGDK010000345.1:0-1553 GCA_052039025.1 Actinomycetota bacterium | reverse complement strand
CTCGAGGCCGCCGCGGAGCGGGCCGGCGTGGCCTTCCGGCAACTCGACGTGGGTGAACGGCCCGAGCTGGCCCGCAGGTACGGCATCCGCACCGTGCCGACGGTCGCGCTGACGGGACCGGGAGGCCGGGTCGTTCGGGTCTGGACGGGCCTCCCGGACGGGAGGCAGCTCCTCGAGGCGGCCGACCGCGCGTCGGCCTGAGAGCTCGACGTATCATCCGGCGCGCGTGCACCCCACACCCACCGACTGGTTCGCCCGCCGGACCTACCACCACGGCCGGTTCGATCTTGCCGGGCTGGTCGCGGCGAAGCGCCGGGCCGGGCTCACGGTCTCGGTGTGCATCCCCACGCTGAACGAGGAGGCGACGGTGGGGGCCATCGTCGAGTCGATCCGGGGGGAGCTCGTCGAGCGGATCCCGCTGGTCGACGAGCTGGCGGTGATGGACTCGAGCTCCTCGGATCGGACCGCGGCCGAGGCCGAGCGATCCGGCGCCGTCGTGTTCCAGGATCGGGAGATCGTCCCCCATCTCGAGCCGATGGCCGGCAAGGGCGAGGCCCTGTGGAAGAGCCTGTTCGTCCTCCGGGGCGACGTGATCCTGTGGCTCGACGCCGACATCCGGAACTTCGATCCCCGGTTCGTCACGGGCCCTCTGGGCCCGATCCTCACCGACCCCGCGGTCGGGTACGTGAAGAGCTTCTACCGGCGCCCCATCGAGGACGGGAAGGGAACCACGCTCGAGGGGGGCCGGGTCACCGAGCTCGTGGCCAGGCCGCTCCTGAGCATGTTCTGGCCTCACCTGGCCGGCATGATCCAGCCGCTGGCCGGCGAGTACGCGGGCCGGCGGTCGGTCCTGGAACGGGTCCCCTTCTTCACCGGCTACGCGGTCGAGATGGGACTCCTGATCGACGTGGCAGAGCGCTTCGGCACCGAGGCCATGGCCCAGGTCGACCTGGAGGAGCGGGTCCACCGCAACCGGCCGATCGGGGAGCTGTCTCGTATGGCCTTCGCGGTGATCCGCGCGGCCCTGTCTCGGCTCGGCGACGAGGAACGGCGTGGGGCCGCGGCGGCCCTGGGGATGTTCCAGTTCGAGAGCGACGACGGCGACTACCGGATCGTGTCGACGCCGATCCCCGTGCAGGAGCGACCCCCTGCGGTCACCGTGCCCGGGTACCCCGCGGTCCGGTGAGCCGGGTCGTCTACACCGACCTCGACGGCACCTTGCTGGGGCCGGGCGGATCCCTTTTCGCGAAGCCGGGGGGCGGCGTCACGGTCCGGGCGGCCGAGGCCGTCGCGGCGCTCCACCGGTCCGGGGCGGCCCTGGTGCCGGTCTCGGGGCGGGCCGAGGTCCGCGTGCGCGAGGCAGCCCGGCTGCTGGGCGCCGACGGCTACATCGCCGAGCTCGGGGGGATCCGGGCCCGGGGCGATCGGGTGATCCGCGACCACGGCGCCTACCGGGGCCGGGGCACCCCCCACGACGCCATGGTCCGGAGCGGCGCGGCGGGCTTCCTCCTGGAGGCCTTCGCCGGGCGCCTCGAGCCACACGCTCCCTGGGC
>JBQGDK010000344.1:0-3464 GCA_052039025.1 Actinomycetota bacterium | reverse complement strand
CGCCCGGCCGGCCAGGAACGCCCGCCGGCCGGCCTCGACGCCGAGCCTGAAGGCCCGGGCCATCTCGACCGGGTCGGACGCCACCGCGATCGCCGTGTTCACCAGCACCGCGTCGCACCCCATCTCCATGGCCTCGGCGGCGTGCGACGGCGCGCCCAGGCCCGCGTCGACCACCACCGGAACCGTGGCCTGCTCGACGATGATCCGGACGGCGTCCCGGGTTCGGATCCCCCGGTTCGACCCGATCCACGAGCCCAGCGGCATCACGGTGGCGCACCCGGCCTCCTCGAGCCGCTTCGACAGGACCGGGTCGGCCCCGATGTAGGGCAGCACCGTGAACCCGTCGGCGACGAGTCGTTCGGCCGCGCGCAGGGTCTCCACGGGGTCCGGCAGGAGGTACCGCGGCTCCGGGGTCACCTCGAGCTTCACCCAGGACGGCATGCCGGCCGCCCTGGCCAGATGCGCCAGCCGGACCGCCTCGTCGGCGTCGACGGCGCCGCTCGTGTTCGGGAGCAGCAGGTAGCGCTCGGGGTCGATGTACTCGAGGATGTCGGGCCCGCCGGTGGCCTCGAGGTCCACGCGACGCAGCGCCACCGTGACCATCTCGGTCCCGGAGGCGTCGAGTGCCTCGCGCATCGCCTCGAACGAGCCGAACTTGCCGGTCCCCACGATCAAGCGCGAACCGAACGGTCGGCCCGCGATCGTCAGCGGGTCCGTCTGCGTGCGCTCCTCGGTCGTGGCCATAGGCACGAAAAGGGCCGCTCGCGCGGCCCGGTCTCCCTTGCCCGCATTACCGGGCCGGTTCGCGGGTCGCCGGCGCGTCCTACCCGTTCAGCCGGCCTCTCAGCTCGGTCAACGCCCGAGCTCCCCGGTCTCCTGATCTTCCCCTCGATCGTACCAGACCGGGCCGGTCAGCCCCGCTGGGCCCGGGCCACCCGGAGCTCCCGTCCGACCTTCTTCCAGTCCGACCTCTTCCGCGAGTACGTGAGGTCGGTGACGATCTGGAGGATCCCGAAGCCGAGCACCCCCCACATGGCCCACCCCGGGAACAGGTCGTAGCCGGCCGACCGGTGCGGCAGGTAGGCGGCCGCGAAGACCGCCAACGGGGCGACCTTCGAGGCGATCGCGCCGCTGGCGTGCATCCACGCCCTGCCGCCGGGCGAGGCTCGCAGGTACGAGGCGTAGTCGACCTTGATCCCCGGCTGGATCCGGACCGGTCCGTCGAAGAAGTACCAGGTGAACCGGATCCCGGTGAGGCGCCCGACCGCCCAGTGGGCGGGATCGTGCAGGGTGACGGCGAGCCCCAGCCCCGCGGCCAGCACCATCAGCCCGGGGAGCACCGGCTCGGGCTCGGAGGCGTCCCCGGCCAGGGCGACGGCCACGGGGACGAAGGCCACCAGGAGGGCGGACCCGGCCAGGAGGACCGCGTTCCCGAACCACACCGGGAACCGGGGCCGCATCCACCGCTCGAAGGCGGCCCGGTCGATCCGTCCGACCTGCTCGGCCCAGTGGTGAGCCAGGGCTGGATCGCGTTTCACCTGCCGGACCAGGCGCCAGAACCCCAGCCGGGACAGGTCGGCCCGGCCCTCCTCCACTTCGCGCTCGATCCGGGCGAACGCGTCCTGGTAGTCCTCGGACATCGCCGATATCCTGCCACCCTTCCGTGTCGGAGCCGTCCGCCGCCCCTACAATGGCCCCAGGCCGCTCCCCGACGAGGTGCGATGATCGAGACCACCGTCGACGGCCGGTACCAGATCCTGGCCCGCATCGCCGCCGGCGGGATGGGCGAGGTGTACCGGGCCCACGATCCCGTCCTCGACCGCGAGGTGGCGCTGAAGATGCTCCACTCCTCGCTGGCCGACGACCCGGGGTTCATCGAGCGCTTCCGCCGCGAGGCGCGCTCGGCGGCGATGCTGTCCCACCCGAACATCGTGGCCGTCCACGATTGGGGCGAGACCCAGGGCACCTACTTCATGGTGATGGAGTTCGTCCGCGGGCCGAACCTGCGGGCGATCCTGATGAGGGACGGCAACCTCCAGCCGGCCCAGGCGGCCGAGGTGGTGTCGAAGGTCCTGAGCGCGCTCGAGCACGCGCACGCGAAAGGCATCGTCCACCGCGACATCAAGCCCGAGAACATCCTGATCCGATCGTCGGACGGCGAGCCCAAGGTCGGCGACTTCGGCCTGGCTCGGGCGTACGCCGACTCACGGATCAGCCACGCCCCCGGCACCGTGACCGGGACCGTGCAGTACCTGGCGCCAGAGCAGATCGAGGGGAAGCCGGCCGACCCCAGGACCGACCTGTACGCCACCGGGATCGTCCTGTACGAGCTCCTCACGGGACAGGTCCCGTTCACCGGCGAGACCTCCGTGGCCGTTGCCTACAAGCACCTCCGGGAGCGGGTCCCGCCCCCGAGCCACGCGAACCCGATGGTGCCGGTGGCCCTGGACCGGGTCGTGCTGCAGGCCACCGAGCGCGACCGGGATCGCCGAACGACCGACGCCCGGACGATGCGGACCGACCTGGCCCGCGCCGCCGACGAGCTGCCCCCGGCGGCGCCGCTCTCGGAGCTGGCCGCCTCGGTGGCGCCGGCCGACGAGACCCCGGCCGACCGCCTGTCCACGGTGACGATCCCCCGAGCGATCCCCCCGGGGCAGCGCCGCCGCCAGCGAGCCGCCCGGTTCTTCCGGTGGCTGGGGATCCTGGCGGTCGTGGCCGCCCTCGGCTGGGCGACGTGGGAGTTCCTGATCCCCCACCCGACGACCGTGCCCGACGTGCTCGGCGACACGCTCCGGACCGCCCAGGGGGAGGCCGGCGAGGCGGGGCTCGAGCTCGTGGCCGCCGGCGAGGAGTACTCCTCCACGGTGCCGGCGAACCGGATCGTCAGCCAGAGCCTGGATGCCGGCACCGAGGCCGAGGAGGGGGACCGGCTCTCGGTGATCCTGTCCCTGGGGCCGGAGCTGGTCGAGGTGCCGAACGTCACCGAGGAGTCACGCGAGGCCGCCGAGGCCGCGCTGGCCGAGGCCGGGTTCCAGGTCCGGGTCGAGCGGACGTACCACGACACGGTCCCCGCCGGCATGGTGATCGAGCAGAGCCCCGACCCGGGGACCCGCCACGAGGTCGGCCGGCCCGTGTCGATCACGGTCAGCCGGGGCCGCACGCCGGTGCCCGTCCCGGACGTCGGCGGGCGGACTGAGTCCGAGGCCACGGCGATCCTCCAGGCCGCCAACCTCGAGGTGCGGCGGCTCGAGGAGTTCTCGACCTCGGTCGAGCGGGGCCGGGTCATCTCGCAGCAGCCGGCCGCCGAGTCGACGGTGCGCGAGGGCGGCACGGTGACGATCGTGGTGTCGAAGGGACCCCAGCGGTTCCCGATGCCGAACGTGGTGGGCGAGGCCACGGCGGCGGCCCAGTCGCAGCTCCAGGGCCTCGGCCTCCGGGTCCGGGTCGTCACCGTGCCGAACTCG
>JBQGDK010000343.1:0-9213 GCA_052039025.1 Actinomycetota bacterium | reverse complement strand
ACCCGGGGCGAGGAGGTGCGGCTCTCCACGACGTGGGAGTCGCGGCCGGCCGTGCTGGCCTTCCTCCGCCACTTCGGGTGAGCGTTCTGCGCCGAGCACGTCGCGCAGTTGCGTGACGACCGGGAACGGTTCGAGGCCGCGGGAGCAGCCGTGGCGCTCGTGGGGCTGGGGCGCCCGGAGCAGGCCGCGGCGTTCTGCGCGCGCCAGCGCGCGCCCTTCGTCTGCTTCGCCAGCCCCGATCGGTCGGCGCACCGAGCCTTCGGGCTGCGCCGTGGCACCGTCAACGAGGTCGTGGGCCCCGCGATCTGGCTTCCCTGGATCCGGAACAACCTCACCGGGAAGCGGCAGGGCCGCTTCGGTCAGGGGGACGTCAGGCAGCTCCCCGGCACCTTCGTGGTCGGGCCGGACGGCGTGATCCGGTTCGCTCACCGAGGCCGGCGGGCCAGCGACCTCCCATCGAACCAGGAGCTCCTGTCCGCCCTCCGGGCCGGGGAGGGTGGATGAGCGAGGCCTGCGTCATCACCTGCGCCCTGTCCGGAGCCGTGGCCGGGAAGGACCAGTGCCCGGGCATCCCGTACACCCCTGAGGAGTACGCCGCCGAGGCCCGGCGGGCCCGGGACGCCGGCGCCGCCATGATTCACGTCCACGCCCGAACGCCGGAGGGGGCGCCGACCGTGGCGGTGGAGCACTACCGCGCCATCACCCGGGCGATCCTGGCCGAGGCCCCCGACCTGATCGTCAACTACTCCACCGGATGGGTGGGGCTCCCGATCGCCGAGCGCGTCGGCCACATCACCCAGCTCCGGCCGGAGATCGGCGCGCTGAACATGGGGTCGATGAACTACGCGAAGTACTCGCCGAAGCGGAAGCGGCTGGTGTTCAGCTTCGTGTTCGAGAACTCGTTCGAAGACATCATCTTCCTGCTCGAGCGGATGCGTGAGGCCGGGGTGAAGCCCGAGTGCGAGTGCTTCGACGTCGGCCACGTGGAGTCGGCTGGGCCGCTCCTCGACCTCGGCGCGCTGACCGCGCCGGTGCAGTTCTCGCTGATCCATGGGGTGCTCGGCGGGATCTCCTCGACGGCGGCGAACCTCGCGCACATGGCCTCGGTGGTCCCCGCCGGCTCGACGTGGGGGGTGATCGCGGTGGGCCGGGAGCAGTGGGCGATGGTCCGTGCGGCCGCCCGACTGGGGGGCAACCTGCGGGTGGGGTTCGAGGACAACTTCTACCTCCCGTCGGGCGAGATGGCGGCCTCGAACGGCGACCTGGTGGCCGCCGCCGCGGCCGAGGTCGAGGCGGCCGGCCGTTCGGTGGCCGGCCCCGACGAGGGGCGCCGGATCCTCTCGCTGCCGGCCGAGCCCGATCGGTCGGCCGTGGTGAGGAGCTGAGCGTGGCCGAGGTTCGCTCGGAGATGGTGGCGAACGTGTGGCGCGTGGTGGTCGAGGCCGGCGACCGGGTTGCGGCCGGGGATCCCCTGGTGATCCTGGAGTCGATGAAGATGGAGATCCCGGTGGCGTCTCCCGCCGACGGCACCGTCCTCGAGGTCCGGGTGGCCGAGGGCGGCCTGGTCCAGGAGGGCGACGTGATCGCGGTCGTCGAGTGACCGCGCGTTAGCATGAGAGCCATGATCCGCTCCGAGCCCGGCGTGGTGTGGCGGATCACCCTCGACCGCCCCGACGCCCGGAACGCGATCACCGAGGGGATGCTCGGTGAGATCGCCGCCGCGCTGGCCGAGGCGGCCGCTCGTCCGGATGCCCGGGTCGTTGTCCTCGCAGGTGAGGGCGGGCACCTCAGCGCCGGGGCGGATCTCGACGAGGTGGGGCGGGCGGCCGCCGACGGGTTCGGCTACGGCCGTGCCCTGGAGGGACTCCTGGCCGCCGTGGCGGATCATCCCCTCCCCGTGGTGGTCCGCGTGGAGGGGGCCGCGCTCGGTGCCGGCTGCCAGCTGCTCACGGCCTGCGACATCGCGGTGGCCGCGGAGGAGGCCCGCATCGGGATCCCCTCGGCCCGGCTCGGCATCGTCGTCGCCTTCGAGAGCATCGAGCGGCTGGTCCTGGCGGTGGGGCCCCGCCGCGCCGCGGACCTCCTGATCGCCGGCCGGCAGATCTCCGGCGCCGAGGCCGCGGCCTGGGGGCTCGTGAGCGAGGCGGTGCCGGCCGGCCGCGTGGCCGACCGAACCGAGGAGGTCGTGGAGCGGATCGCGGCCGGGGCGCCGATGTCGGTGCGCGGCTCCAAGCGAGCCATCGCCGTGGTCCTCCGCAAGCTGTCGATCGACCGGGAGACCGAGGGGTACCGCCTGGCGGAGGTCGATCTGATGGCCGCGGACGCGCTGGTCAGCGAGGACCTGGCTGAGGGCCTCCAGGCTCGTCGGGAGCGGCGCCCCCCGAGCTTCCGGGGGTCGTGATGGCCGCGCGTCTGACCGCCCGGAGCCCGCTCGCGCACCGGGCCCCGGAGGTGGTCGGGCTGCTGAAGGAGGCGTACCCCGACGCCCGTGTGGCCCTGAGCTTCTCGAACCCCCTCGAGTGCCTCATCGCCGTGATCCTCTCGGCGCAGGCCACCGACAAGAAGGTGAACGAGGTCACCGAGTCGCTGTTCCGGAAGTACCGGACACCGGAGGACTACCTCCGGGTGCCGGAGGCCGAGCTCGCCGCGGACCTGAAGCCGACGGGCTTCTTCAACCAGAAGACCCGGGCGGTGCGGGGGGCCTGCGAGATGATCGTCGAGGAGTTCGACGGGAGGGTTCCCGACTCGATCGCCGACCTCGTCCGGCTTCCCGGGGTGGCCAGGAAGACCGCGAACATCGTCCTCGGCAACGCCTACCCGGAGAAGCTGCGCACCGACCCCGACGTCGGCGTCGCCGTCGACACGCACGTCCGCCGGGTGTCGCAGCGGCTGGGTTTCACCGCGCAGAAGGATCCGGACAAGGTGGAGCGGGACCTGATGGAGACCCTGCCGCGGGAGGACTGGTTCGGCTTCACCTACGTCCTGATCGACCACGGCCGGGCGATCTGCAAGGCGCCCACGCCGCGATGCGAGGAATGCCCGGTCGCCCACCTGTGCCCCTCCAGCCGTGTGTAGGAGCTCCGGACCCCGGCCGATATCTAGGGTGACGTGATCGGCCACGGCTTCCTCGACGTGCTCGAGCGCGCCCGCGCCGGGGAGCCCTCCGCGCTCGAGGCGATCTACCGGGACCTGGCCCCGGCCGTCCTGGGGTACCTGAGGGGCCAGCGGGCCGCCGAGCCGGAGGATCTGGCCTCCGATGTCTTCGTCGGGGTGGTCCGGGGCCTCCCCGGCTTCACGGGGGACGAGCGCGGGTTCCGGTCCTGGGTCTTCTCGATCGCCCATCGCCGGCTGATCGACGAACGGCGCCGGCTGGCCCGGCGCCCCGAGGATCCGGTCGACCCCTCGGCCCTGGCGGGGCCTCTGGCGGGGGCGAGCCTGGGCAACGCCGAGGAGGAGGCGGTGGCCAGGCTGGGGCAGGGGTGGGCCGAGCGGACCCTCGGCGTCCTCACCGCCGACCAGCGGTCGGTGCTCCTCCTCAGGGTGATCGCCGACCTCTCGGTCCGGGAGGTGGCTCGGCTGCTGGGGAAGCGACCGGGAGCGGTGAAGACCCTCCAGCGGCGGGCCCTCCTCTCGTTGGCCCGGCACCTCGAGCGGGAGGGCGTTTCCTGATCGACCGACCGAACGATTACCGGGGTGAGATGGATCGAGTGGATCCCCGCCTGGTCGACGCGGCCCTCCAGGGCCGTGAGACCGGTACGCCCGCCCTCGACCGGGCCGCGCGAGTCGTGGCGGATCTCCGCCGTGTCCTCCTCGAGGAGCCCCCGCCTGAGGCGGTGTCGGGGCACCTCGACGCCATGGTCTCGGCGGCCTCGGTCGAGGTGCGGGGACCCACTCCCATCTCTTCGGCACGCCGGGCCCGGCGCCGCCTGGCCAGCCTCCCGCTGGCCGCGGTCCTGCTCCTGGGCGCCGGGCTGGCCTGGGGCGCCATCGAGGTCCCCGAGCAGGCCTCGGACCGGGCCAGTGAGGCCATCGCCGAGGCGCAGGGGGACGACGCCGACCTCGGGGAGACCACCGAGGGCGCCCTGGAGGCCCCCCACGGCGACGAGGTCTCCGCGGTGGCCAGGGACGACTCCCTCCGGGGCTGCGAGAAGGGGCAGGCGGTCTCCGGGGTGGCCAGCTCCAAGGGCAACAAACAGGGCCCGGGGCACGACCCCTGCGCCAAGGGCGAGGGGGGGAAGGCCAGGGCCGAGGAGCGGTCGGCCAAAGGAAAGCAGACCGCGGGGGACGCCAGGGAGAAGGCCGAGGACCAAGCGGGCTCATGGATCGCCGGCCCGGGCGAGCGTCCGGACGCCGCCGGTCCTCCCGAGAGCACCGGCCAACCGCCGAGCCCGGGATCGCAGGGCCTCGGTGGTGGCGGAGGGAAGCCCTAGGGTCGGGTGAGCCGCCACGCCGCCGGCAGCAGGCCGGCGGCCAGGAGCAGCTTCAAGATGTCTCCGAGCACGAACGGGTACAGCCCCAGCTCGAGGGCCTCGGCCGCCGGCACGTCGATCGAGGCTGCCAGCCACGGCACGCCCACCAGGTAGATCACGATGTTCCCGAGCAGCATCACGCCCAGCGAGGACCTGATGCTCCGGTCCCACCCCCGATTCGCCAGCCACCCGCACAGCCCCGCCGCCACCAGGAACCCCCACAGGTACCCGCCGCTGGCCGTGGCCAGCGTGAGCCGTTCCAGCCCACCCTGGCCCTCGGCGGCGAACGGCAGGCCCACCGCGATCTCGGCCAGGTACAGGAGGACCGTCAAGGACCCCAGCCGCCAGCCGTAGGCCGTCCCCACGACCAGCACGCCGAGGGTCTGACCGGTGATCGGAACCGGGGTGAACGGCAGCACCACCACGACCTGGGCCAGGGCGGCGATCACCAGGCTGCCCCCCACGACGAGGGCGGCGTCGACGGCGAGCGATCCGGCCCGGGAGCGGGGCCGGGGGAGCGTCTGGGCGAGCGCGGTCACGGGGGCCTCCTCGGTCTGGTCTCCGGCGAGTTGTAGTTGAGGGCGCCCGCCACCCGCAAGTCCTACCATCGCGGAGTGACGCACTACCTCGATCGGAACCGAGCGTCCTGGGACGCTGATGCCCCGAACCAGGTCGAGGGCGGACGTGAGAACTGGAGCTCCGAGGAGCCCACGTGGGGGATCTGGGGGGTTCCCGAATCACGGGTCGGTCTCCTCCCGGACGAGCTCCAGGGCTCGCACGTCGTGGAGCTCGGCTGTGGAACGGGATACGTCTCGGCGTGGCTGGCTCGGCGTGGCGCCCGCCCCGTGGGGATCGACCTCTCGTGGAACCAGCTGGCCTCCGCCGCGACGTTCCAGCGGGAGTTCGGCATGCGCTTCCCGCTCGTGCATGGGAACGCGGAGCGCACGCCGTTCCGTGACGGGAGCTTCGATGTGGCGATCAGCGAGTACGGCGCCGCGATCTGGTGCGACCCGTACCGGTGGATCCCCGAGGCCGCCCGTCTCCTCCGTCCGGGCGGCGAGCTGATCTTCCTGGGCAACGCCACCCTGCTCATGCTCTGCGTTCCCGATCTGGAGGCGGAGGGGGCCGCCACCGATCGCCTGCTTCGCCCGCAGTTCGGCATGCACCGGTTCGATTGGCCCGACGATCCCTCGGTGGAGTTCCACCTGAGCCACGGCGACTGGATCCGGCTGCTCCGATCCAGCGGCTTCGAGATCGAGGACCTGATCGAGATCCGTCCGCCTGCGGGGTCCACGACGCGCTCTCCGTTCGTCACGCTCGAGTGGTCGCGACGGTGGCCGTGCGAGGAGGTATGGAAGGCTCGGAAGGTCGGGTGAGGATCAGCCGGCGACAGCGACCCGTCGCGCCGCGGCCTCCCGCCGACGGGAGCGGCGGAGCGCCCGTCGCTCCTCCTCGGAGAGACCACCCCACACGCCTGCGTCCTGCCCGGTCGCCAGCGCCCACTCCAGGCACTGCAGCCGCACCTCGCACTGCATGCACACGCTCTTGGCGGCCTCGATCTGGGCGGCGGCGGGACCGGTGGTCCCCACCGGGAAGAAGAGCTCGGGATCCTCGTCCTTGCACCGTGCCCGATGAACCCACTCCATCCGAATCCCCCAATTCGGCCGGCTTCCCCAGCGGTTTTCGAGCGACTCGAAGGACGGAATCCCCGAGTGACGGGGCCGAAGTATAGTGACGGCCGCCGACCCGTGGCAAGGCCTGACGACGAATTCCACGATGGTTGTTTGGTGGTCGCGCACCGCGGTGCCTCCGCACGCGTGGCCGAGAATACGCTCGCCGCGTTCGAGGCCGCGCTCGCCGACGGAGCGGATGTCGTCGAGCTCGACGTGCGCCTCACCGCCGACGGTGTTCCCGTGATCGTGCACGATCCGGACGTCTCTGTCACCACCGACGGGAGGGGGTTCGTGCACGAGCTCACGCGGGACGACATGAAACGACTCGACGCGTCCGGTGGCCGGGGCGACCCCCAGGAGGTCCCCACGGTCGTCGAGGCCCTCGAGGTGATCGACGCGGCGGGCGTGAACCTCGAGATCAAGAACCTGCCGGGTGAGCCAGCGTTCGACTCACCGCGCGAGGCGATCCTCGAGGCGGCACTCGACGCGCTGCGGGAGGCGCGGTTCGGCGGCCCCGTGCTGGTCTCCTCGTTCAACTGGCACACGATCGAGCGCGCCCGCGAGCTCGCGCCCGAGGTCCGCACGGGGTTCCTGACGATCGCCGCCGTGGATCCGTGGGCGGCCCTGGTGTACGCGCGCACCCGCGGGCACGACTTCGTGCTGCCCCAGGCTCCCGCTCTGGTCGCGGCGGGACGGGGCTTCGTCGAGGCGGCCCGCGCCGACGGCGTCCGCGTCGGTACGTGGGTGGTCGACGACGAGGACACGCTGTCAACGCTGTTCGAGTGGGGGGTCGACGCAGTGGCCACGAACGATCCGCGGCTCGCGGTGGAGGTCCGGAGCCGGGCTCAGTAGAGCAGCGAGAGCGCGTCGGGAACCGACTCGAGCAGGAGCCGGTCGCGGTCCCCGAGGTACTCGCCGTCCACCTGCACCGGCATGGGACCGTCGCACGTGACCTCGATGCGATCCTGGTCGTGGAGCATCAGCACATGCGGGTTCCGAACGTGCTTCCTGCTCCCGAACGTCTGGGCCACGATCCGGAGCACCGTGGTGGTTCGCAGCGTGTCGAGCGCGAAGAGGTCGAGGCCGCCCTCCAGCCGGGCGTTCGGGCACAGGTGCATCTCCCGGCTCCCCAGATACGTGAACGGCCGGGTCTTCTGGCTGATCGCCAGGAACAGCCCTCCTCGCTCCTGCTCGAGGTTCGGCCCCCACCGCAGGCGCACCCGGGGCCGCCGTCGGTCCACACCCGTGAAGAGGATCCGGGCCGCGGACCACACGTAGTAGGGATGCCCGATCTCCTTCTTGAGGCCCTGGCGCCGCTCCACGTCGCGGACGATGGCGCCGTCGAGTCCCACGCCGCACGCGAACGTGAAGTAGCGGCCGTCGGCCCGGCCGAGCGGCACACGGCGCGGCTCGTTTCGGTGGTTCGCGATCAGGTACCACGTGGCCTCGATGGGGTCCCGAGGGATCCCGAGCGACCGGGCCAGCACGTTCGTCCCCCCGCCGGGGATCACCGCCATGCTCACGTCGGTGCCGGCCAGTCCGTTGGCGACCTCGTTCACGGTGCCGTCGCCGCCGAGCGACACGACCACCTCGAACCCCTCGTGCGCCGCGCCACGAGCGAGGTGGGTGGCGTGTCCCAGCCGCTTCGTCCTCGCCACCTCCACGTCGAGCTCGGAGGACAGGGCCCGCTCGATCACGTTGATCGCCCACGGCGTCACCGCGGACGCGTTCACGTTCACGATCAGGAGGAGGCGCACCGAGGCATCCTATCGACCGGCGATTACGATGCGCGTGATGCCCCGATCACGACCACACGGGGAGCGGGACCCGCGCGACCCGGTCCTCGACCGCGTCGAGCGCGCCAAGGCCGACCTCGTCGCGGCTGTCCCCTCCCCCCGGGGCCTCCCCGGGCGGTCGCTGGCCGACGCGCTGGTGGCATTCGAGGACGGCCTCCGCGAGGCCTCGGCCTCGCCCGACGCGCCGGAACGCTGGCGGGCCGCGATCGAGGAATCGCTGGCCCGAGCCGATCGGCTCCGCCTCGAGGCACCGCCGCTCGACTACGAAGGGCTGGTCGACGCCCTGGCCGACCTCCTGGCGCCGCTCGAGGCGATCGACGCGCCTTGACACGTCCGCTCGGTTCGCCGAGGATGCGCCCCTGACCAAGGAGGGAGCGCCATGGAAGCCTGTTCGTTCGTCACGGCCGCGGATCTGGAGGCCGCCCTCGGCGAGCCGTTCGAGGAGGGAACCACGGCCCCCGCCAACATGCCGAACATCTGCAACTTCTACTCGAAGGCCACGAAGGACCGGAACGTCAACATGGTCCTGTACTCGCCCGGCGGGGCGGCGATGATGCCGATGATGATGCCCCAGCCGACGGACGTGCCGGGCTTCGGGGACAAGGCCGCCTGGTACGGGATGGGCCGGATCCTCGGCGTCCTCAAGGGCGACATCCTGCTCACGATGCAGTTCACCGGGTACCCGGACGAGGCGGCGTGCTACGGGGCCGCCAAGAAGCTCGCCGCGATCGCGGCCCCGAAGCTCGGTTAGACGATCCGCCTCTGGCCGGGATCCTCTTCGGCGACGTCGTAGACCGGCAGGCCGTCCTCGATCCGGGCCTGGGCGGACAGGCGATGGGGCTCCAGCTTCGGCCCGTCCATGATGTGCCGCACCTCGGCGCCGGCGGCCACGAGGGCGTCGGCCAGCAGCCGGCGGTGGCATCGCCACCACAGGGACTCGGCGCACATCACGGCCGTGGGGCGCCGCGCGGCCTCGTCGAGAACCCGCCGGTGGGCCCCGTGGAAGTCCCTGGTCTCCATGTGGTCGGCGTAGCCGCGGAACGCGGGCGACCGCAGCGCGGTGTGCCGGGAGTCCGGCCGGGCCCGGCGCCACCCGCCCAGGGCCGCCCCTTCCCACAGGTAGTCGATCCCCGCCTCGGCCAGGGAAGCCGCCAGCGCGTCGCGCCCGAACTGCGGGTGCTTCCGGGAGCCGGGAGCCGTTCGCACGTCCACGAGCAGCTCGATCCGGGCGGAGCGAAGCAGCGACACGAACGCGTCGATGTCCCGGGCGCCGTG
>JBQGDK010000342.1:0-2037 GCA_052039025.1 Actinomycetota bacterium | reverse complement strand
CTGGGCCACGTGCTTCAGCAGCGTGTGGGTGTACGCGAGGAGGAGCGTCCGGAGACCTTCGCTCTGCCGAAGGCGGGCCTCGAGCTCGTCGGCCGGGACGAGCAGGGCGTCGCCGGGGATCTGTGAGACGGCCCGCTCCATCGGCCGGTCCCGCCCGCCCAGGACCACCGAGACGCCCACCATGCCCTCCTTCCCGATCGTGGCGAGCTCGACGCCGTCGCCGTTCAAGGTCGGGGTGACCAGCGAGACCACGCCCCCGATCGGGAACGCCACGCGTTCGATGCGTTGGCCCGGCTCCCACAGCACGTCACGCTGTCGGAGGCGGCGACGGGCGGCTCGGTCGAGCAGCGCCTGCCGGTCCCCCGGGGTCAGGAAGTCGAGTAGCCGGTTCCCGATGGCCGCGGCGGAGGCGCCGGTCGAGGGCTGGGCGTTCATCCGATGCAAGTCTTCCCCTCGGGCGAGCTCGCTAACCGAGGGTACGGAAGCGTACCGACTCGCCGTGAGGCTCCCCGGTACGGTTCGCTGGTGAACGCGGCCGTGCACGAAGGAGGCCGTCCCCGCTCGGCGGGGTACGGGCCCCGTCTGGAGCTGACCCCCCTCGCGGATGGATCCGGCGTGGCCCTCCGGGGGATCCTCGACCTGTCCACGATCCCGGTGGCCCGCGACCGGATCGAGGCGCTGTGGCGGCCCGGCACCACCGTGACGCTCGATGTCTCGGAGCTCGAGTTCATGGACAGCTCTGGCCTCAACCTGATCTGCCGGGGGCTCCTCCGGTTGGGCGATGATGGGACGCTGCTGATCCGTGGGTCCCGGAGGATCGTCCGGCGGGTGCTGACGGTGTCGGGGGTCGAGGCGCTCCCGAACGTCCGGGTCGAGGGCTAGCGAGGCACGGTCTCGAGGAGGTCGGCCAGGATCCTCCCGGGCACGTCGGTCCCCTCGGCCCGCGCGTAGAGCAGGAGGCTGAGGACGCGCTGGGCGCCGTGGCCCCGGGCCCGGCGAACCAGGTAGTCCCAGTCGATGTCCGGCCGCGCCACGAGCGCGAGGGCGTCGAACCAGTCACCTGTCCGGGTCTCGTCGTGGAGCACCGCCTTGATCATCGCCAGGTCCTCCGGCGGCATCAGGCGGACGGAGACGCCGAGCACCGTGGCCGCCGGCGCACGCGAGAGCATCTCGGGATCGAGATGCACCTCCCGCCCGGCCCGGTGGATCAGGTCCACGGTGACGCCGAGGCGCTTCGCCTTCCGGATCCAGGACGGGTCGGTCTCCTCCACCACGTACCCGGCCGTCGCCAGGGCCCCGGCCGCGCGGGCGGCGTCGGGCGGGCGGATGAGGAGGTCGACGTCCTCGTCCGCGCCGATCTGGCGGGGCCGCCCGAGCGTGACCGTGGCCAGGCTGCCGAACACGACGTGGGCCACCCCGGCCCGGTCAAGGGTCGAGGTGGACTCGCGGAGGACGGCAGCATGAGAATCGAGGCCGGACACCGGGCCGTGCTTTCCCGGGCCCGGTGGCGTCAAACTCGGCCACGCTTCCCCGCGGCCCAGGCCACGACCTCCTCGGCGGGCCGGTGGTTCAGGACCCTGTCTGCCGGGATCCCGGCACGGAGCGCGGCGGCCTCGCCCAAGACGAGGTGGTCGAGCTCGTCGGGGCGGTGGGCATCAGACCCGATCGAGATCCACGCGCCGGCGTCCCGGGTCAGCTCCAGCAGCTCGACCTGGAGGTCCTGACGGTCGGGGAACGCGTCGATCTCGAGCGCGGTGCCCGCCTCGGCGGCGGCCTCGAACACCCGGGGCCAATCTGCTCGGAGGCCCGGACGCGTCCCCCACCGGCGACCCCGCGGGTGGGCCAGCACGTGCACCGTCGGGTTGCGGACGGCCGCCAGGTACCGCTCGGTCTGGTCGTCCGTCCGGCGGAGCTGGGAATGAAAGGCGCCGAGGACGAGGTCGAGGCCCGCCAGGATCCCGGGGTCCATGTCGCCCTCGCCCTCCGGGGAGAGGTTCATCTCGATCGAGCGGAGGATCCGCGGCCGCCCGCCATCGA
>JBQGDK010000341.1:0-3423 GCA_052039025.1 Actinomycetota bacterium | reverse complement strand
GGCGGGACCCACGAGGAGGGGCTGCGGAAGGCCCTGACGAACGTGATCAACCGCTACGCCCGCAGCCGCAACCTGCTCAAGGAGAAGGACCCGAACCTCGAGGGCGACGACGTCCGCGAGGGGCTCACCGCGATCGTGTCGGTGAAGCTGAAGGAGCCCCAGTTCGAGGGCCAGACGAAGACGAAGCTGGGCAACACCGAGATGCGTTCGTTCGTCGAGACCACGGTCAACAAGCACCTCATGACGTGGCTCGAGGAGCACGGCGGCGACGGCAAGCGGATCGTCCAGAAGGGGAGCGACGCGGCAAAGGCCCGGCTGGCCGCCCGCCAGGCGCGAGATCTGGCCCGGCGGAAGGGGATCCTCGACTCGACGCTCCCCGGGAAGCTCGCCGACTGCCAGCTCGCCGAGCCCGAGAAGACCGAGCTGTTCATCGTGGAGGGCGACTCGGCCGCCGGTCCCGCCATCCAGGCCCGGGATCCGGCCTACCAGGCGGTCCTGCCGATCCGGGGCAAGATCCTCAACGTCGAGAAGGCTCGTCTGCACAAGACCCTGGAGAACAAGGAGATCCAGGCGCTCATCACCGCGGTGGGGACCGGGATCGGCGAGGAGTTCGACCTGTCGAAGGCCCGGTACGGGAAGATCGTGGCCCTCACCGACGCGGACGTGGACGGGGCCCACATCCGCACACTGCTCCTGACGTTCTTCTTCCGGCACATGTACGAGCTGATCGACGCCGGGCACGTGTACATCGCCCAGCCACCCTTGTACCGGGTCAACCTCGATGGGAAGCCGCAGTACCTGTTCTCCGACAAGGAGCTCGACAGGCTCCGGACCTCGAACGGGAAGAAGCGCACGAACCTGAACGTGCTCCGGTTCAAAGGTCTCGGCGAGATGAACGCCGAGCAGCTGTGGGAGACGGCCATGGACCCCGAACAGCGGACCCTCCTTCAGGTGACGCTGGAGGACGCGGCCACCGCGGACCGGACGTTCAGCGTGCTGATGGGCGAGGACGTCGACGAGCGCCGGAAGTTCATCCAGGAGAACGCCAAGGACGTTCGGCTGATCGACGTCTGACCGCATGGCCGCGCTGCGCATCGAGCCGATCGACATCGAGGAGGAGATCCGAACCTCCTTCCTCGACTACGCGATGTCGGTCATCGTGTCGCGGGCGCTGCCCGACGTGCGTGACGGGCTGAAGCCGGTCCACCGCCGGATCCTGTGGGGGATGCTCGAGCAGGGCATCCGTCCCGACCGGCCCACCAAGAAGTCCGCCCGGGTCGTCGGCGACGTGATGGGCAAGTACCATCCCCACGGCCAGGACGCCATCTACGACGCCCTGGTCCGGATGGCCCAGGACTTCTCGCTGCGATACCCCCTGATCGACGGGCAGGGGAACTTCGGCTCGATCGACGGCCACCCCGCCGGCGCCATGCGGTACACCGAGGCCCGCCTGGGCGCCATGGCCATGGAGCTGCTCCGGGACATCGAGGCCGAGACCGTCGACATGATGGCGAACTACGACGGCGAGGAGCAGGAGCCGTCGGTCCTCCCGGCCCGGTTCCCGAACCTCCTGGTGAACGGGTCGGCCGGGATCGCCGTCGGCATGGCCACGAACATCCCGCCCCACAACCTCGGTGAGGTCATCGACGGGGTGATCGCGGCCATCGACAGGCCCGATATCAGCCCGCAGCAGCTGGGCCGGTACATCAAGGGACCGGACTTCCCCACGGGCGGCATCATCATGGGGAAGGGCGGGATCAAGGACTACTTCCGGACCGGCCGAGGGTCGGTGCGGATGCGGGCCCGGGTCACGGTCGAGGAGGACTCCCGCGGCCGGCAGCGGCTCGTGGTCACCGAGGTCCCGTTCCAGGTGAACCCGTCCCGCGTCGCCGAGAAGATCGAGGAGCTCCGGCTGGGTCGGCGGATCCCCGAGCTCGCCAGGGTTCGCAACGAGTCGAGCGGCCGGGGCGGGATGCGCCTGGTGATCGAGCTTCAGCGGAACGCCAACCCTCAGATCGTGCTGAACAAGCTGTACAAGACCACGCAGCTCCAGGAGTCGTTCGGCGTCATCAACCTGGCACTGGTCGACGGGGTTCCCAGGACCCTCGACATCGCCCAGACGATCCGCCACTACATCGACCACCAGCGCGAGGTCGTCACCCGCCGGACCCGGCACGAGCTCCGGAGGGCGGAGGAGCGAGACCACATCGTCGAGGGCCTGCTGATCGCGCTGGCGAACCTCGACGCGGTCATCAAGATCATCCGGGGCTCGGGCGACGCCGACGAGGCCCGCGGCAAGCTGATGAAGCGGTTCAAGCTCAGCGAGATCCAGGCGAACCACATCCTGGACATGCCCCTCCGCCGGCTGACCCGGCTGGAACGGGAGAAGCTCGAGGAGGAGCACCGGGAGCTCCAGGCCACGATCAAGCGGCTGAAGGCCCTCCTGAAGGACCCGAAGAGGATCCTGAGCGTGGTCAAGACCGAGCTGAAGGAGATCCGGGACCGGTTCGCTGACGATCGGCGGACCGAGATCCGGGCCGACGAGGGCGAGATCGATCTGGAGGACCTGGTCACCGAGCAGGACGTGGTGGTCACGGTCTCGCGGGCCGGCTACGTGAAGCGCCTTCCGCTGGAGACGTACCGGCGACAGGGCCGGGGCGGCCGCGGTGTTCGGGGTGCGAACCTCAAGGAGGAGGACGTCGTCGCCCACGCCTTCACCACCACCACCCGGCACTGGGTGCTGTTCTTCACCTCGAGCGGCAAGGTCTATCGAGTGAAGGCACACCAGATCCCCGAGGGCTCCCGGACGGCCCGGGGGACGTACGCGGCGAACGTCCCCGGGGTCTCGCTCACCGGAGACGAGTCCATCGCGGCGGTGATCCCGCTGAAGGGCTACGACGACGCCAAGTACGTGGTGTTCGCCACCAGGAACGGCATCGTCAAGAAGACCCCGCTGGCCGAGTACGACTCGCCGCGGACCGGCCTGGCAGCGATCAACCTCCGCAAGAAGGACCGGCTGATCGGGGTCCGCCTGACGAACGGGCGCGACGACATCATCCTGGTCTCCAGGTCCGGACAGGCGATCCGGTTCGCCGAGAGCTCGGTCCGGGCCATGGGGCGGCAGACCGGCGGCGTGATCGGGATGCGGCTCCGGCCCAAGGACGAGGTCATCGCGATGGCGCTGGCCGGCGGGGGACAGGACCTGGTGACGATCACCGAGACCGGCTTCGGCAAGCGGACCCCGGTGAGGGAGTACCCGAAGAAGGGCCGGGGCGGCCTCGGGGTGGTCACCCACAAGCTCACCGACAAGACCGGACGGCTGGCCGGGGCCTTCGTCGGCTCGAAGGACCAGGACGTGTTCGTGATCTCCACGACGGGCATCGTGATCCGGGTCAGCGCCGGCGACATCCGTCAGACCGGGCG
>JBQGDK010000340.1:0-10681 GCA_052039025.1 Actinomycetota bacterium | reverse complement strand
CTTCGAGGAGGTCCAGCAGACGCTCCTCGAGGAGTCCCGGGGCCAGGTCTTCACCGAGTGGCTCCTCGAGCGCGTGGAGGGCGCCGAGATCCGGGTGAATCCCCGGTACGGGGCGTTCGACCAGGAGACGGGCGCGGTCGTAGCCCGTCGTCGCTCCTCGCCGGCCCCGGCGCCCGCGGTCCAGCTCCAGCCCTGAGGCGCTCCGCCTCGGCTACCATCGTTCGCGTGACCGAGCTCGCGGGGACTCCCCACCCGCTGGACCACGTCCCCACCGGGCCCGTCCCTTCGGGGCTGGGTGGGGCCCGACTGCTCGACCTGGTGCGGGTGGTCGCTCGCCTCCGGGCCCCGGACGGATGTCCGTGGGACCGCGCCCAGACCCATCGGAGCCTCCGTCGGCACGTGCTCGACGAGACCTACGAGCTGCTCGACGCGATCGAGGACGGCGATCCCTCGCGGCTGAAGGAGGAGCTCGGCGACGTCCTCCTCCAGGCCGTGTTCCACGCGCAGATGGCCGCGGACGAGGGCGCCTTCGACATCGACGATGTGGCCGAGCGAACCGTGGAGAAGCTGATCGGCCGCCACCCGCACGTGTTCGCGGAGGTCGAAGCCGACACCCCCGAGCAGGTCTACGCGAACTGGGAGCGGATCAAGGCTGCCGAGGGCGAGCCGAAGCCGATCGACGCCGAGATGCCGGGCTCGCTCCCCTCCCTCCTGGCGGCCCAGAAGGTCCAGCGGCGGGCCTCGGGCCGGGGCTTCGACTGGGCGCACCTCGCCGGCGCGGTGGAGAAGGTGCGGGAGGAGCTGGCCGAGCTCGAGGAGGCCGCCACCGAACACGAGGGCGCCGACCGCGAGGGAGCCGGGAAGGACGCCCTGGAGGAAGAGGTCGGCGACGTGCTCTTCGCGGTGACCGCACTGGCCCGCAGGCTCGGCGTCGACGCCGAGACCGCCCTCCGATCGACCACGCGGAAGTTCGTGGCCCGGTTCGACGCCATGGTGGAGGCCGCCCGGGCCGAGGGTGTCCGCCTGGACGACCTCCCAGAGGAAGAGCTGGTCCGCCGGTTCCGGGCGGCCCGGTAGGGCCGGCGGAAATCCACGGCCGCCGGGGCTCGCCGCCTAGAATCGTCTGCGCCATGCCTGCGATCGAGGCCATCCTGGCCCGCGAGGTCCTCGACTCCCGCGGGAACCCCACGGTCGAGGCCGACGTCCTGCTCGCGGACGGCGCCTCCGGCCGGGCCGCCGTGCCGTCGGGCGCATCGACCGGCGAGCACGAGGCCGTGGAGCTTCGAGACGGCGACGCGAAGCGGTTCGGGGGCAAGGGCGTGCTCACGGCGGTGGGGAACGTCCACGATGAGATCGCCCCGGCCCTGGTCGGGACCGTCGACGCGCTCGATCAGCGAGAGGTGGACCGGGCCCTGATCGACCTCGATGGGACGCTCGACAAGTCGCGGCTCGGTGCGAACGCGATCCTGGCGGTATCCCTGGCGGTGGCTCACGCGGCCGCCGAGTCCGTGGGGCTGCCGTTGTACCGCTACCTAGGCGGGCCGTCCGCGCACCTCCTGCCGGTCCCCCTGCTCAACGTGATCAACGGCGGCGCGCACGCCGACAACGCGCTCGAGATCCAGGAGTTCATGCTCGCGCCCGTCGGGGCGGCCTCGTTCAGCGAGGCGATCCGGTGGGGCGCGGAGTGCTTTCAGGCCCTCCGATCGAACCTGAAGGCCGCCGGGCTGTCCACGACGGTCGGCGACGAGGGCGGGTTCGCCCCGGAGCTGGCCGGCGCGGCCGCGGCCTGTCAGGCCCTGGTCGAGGCCATCGAGGCCGCCGGCCTCGAGCCCGGAGCCGAGGTGGCCGTGGCGACCGACGTGGCCGCCAGCGAGCTGTTCGAGGACGGCCGGTACCGCCTGGAGGGGACCGATCGGGACGCGGCCGGGATGACGGCGTTCTTCGACGACCTGCGCTCCTCGTTCCCGATCGTCTCGATCGAGGACCCGCTGGCCGAGGACGACTGGGAAGGGTGGGCGGCCGCCACGGAGGGCCTGGGCGGCTCCTGCCAGCTCGTCGGGGACGACCTGTTCGTGACGAACCCGGAGCGCCTGGCCCGGGGGATCGCGGACGGGGCGGCGAACGCGATCCTCATCAAGCCGAACCAGATCGGGACGCTCTCCGAGACGCTCGAGGTCGGGACCCGGGCGGCCGAGGCGGGGTTCGGCCGGGTCATCTCCCATCGCTCGGGGGAGACCGAGGACTCCACGATCGCCGACCTGGCCGTGGCCACCGGGGCCGGCCAGATCAAGTCGGGGGCGCCCTCACGAGGGGAGCGTACGGCGAAGTACAACCGGCTCCTGCGGATCGAGGAGGAGCTCGGGGAGGGCGCGCGGGACGCGGGACGGGGCCCCTTCCGGAGGTTCGTGGGGTGAGCAGCCGGACGCTCACGGCGTCCCGCCTGCGGTTCGGGGGGCGGGCCCTCGTGCTGGGCCTGATCGTGATCCTGCTCGGCGTGGCCACGGCCGGGGTGATCCGGCAGTATCTCGACCAACGGGCCCAGATCGACCGGCTGGAGCGTCAGGTTGTCGAGATCGAGGCCGAGCGGACCGCCCTAGAGCGGGAGGTCGAGCGCCTCCACGATCCCGCCTACCTCGAGCGGTTGGCTCGGGAATGCCTGGGGATGGTGAAGCCCGGCGAGATCCGCTTCGTGGTCCCCGACGACTCCGGCACCCCCCCGGTCCGGTGCTGACCGGGGATTGACGGTCCGAGGGGCGGGTGGGATAGTTGCGTCCCCATTGTGTGGGTCCGAGGACCCCTGAGCGAAAGGAGCGATTCACATCGCGGACATCGAGATCGGGGCGGTCGTGGAAGGGACCGTTCAGCGCATCACCCCGTACGGGGCGTTCGTCCAGATCGACGATGGCCCCGTCGGCCTGATCCACGTCTCACAGATCGACCGGAACTACGTCCGGGACGTCCGGGACCACCTCCGAGAGAACGACCGGGTCCAGGCGAAGGTGGTCTCCATCAAGGACGACGGCAAGATCGACCTCTCGATCAAGGCGCTCCAGGAGCCCGAGCGCCGGCCGCTCCGCCGGGGGAGTGACCCCGAGTTCGAGCAGAAGCTCCGCCGCTTCATGCGCCAGAGCGAGGAGCGGCAGGTCGACTACCGGCGAGCCATCGACCACAAGCGTCGCTAGCCACTCGCGGTGGAGCTGCGGGGATCCGACCTCGCGCTGGTCGCCGAGCAGCTCGGCCGCTCACCGCTGACCGACTTCTCCGTGGTGGCCCGGTGCGGCCCCGGCCACCCGCTGGTGATCCGGAACCACCCGGTGGATCGTGCCGGGAAGCCGTTCCCCACGCTGTACTGGCTCACCTGCCCCGACGCGGTGGCGGCGGCCTCGCGCCTCGAGGCCGACGGCTGGATCAAGCGGGTCGACGAGCGGGCCCGTGAGGACGAGGCCTTCGCCGCATCCCTCCAGGCTGCCCACCGCGAGTACGCCGCCGAGCGGGGCCGGTGGGTCCCTCAGGCGGAGGGCTGGGGCGGCGTGGGCGGCGCCCGGACCGGCGTGAAATGCCTCCACGCCCACTACGCGAATCACCTGGCCGGGGGGGACGATCCGGTGGGGGCGTGGGTCGCCGAGCGCATCGAGCCGGTCCATCCCCAGGAGGACCGCGCCGGCCGCGTGGCGGCGGTGGACATGGGCACGAACTCGATCCGGCTCCTCGTCGCGTCGCCGACCCCGGGCGGAGACATCCTCGAGGTGGCCCGCGACATGGTGATCACCAGGCTCGGCCAGGGGGTGGACCGCACGGGGCGGCTGGCCCCCGCCGCGCTCCGCCGGACCATGGATGTGCTGGAGCGATACGCCCGGCGGGCCCGGGCCCTCGGGGCCGAGCGGATCCGGGTCGGGGCCACCAGCGCGGTCCGAGACTCGCCCGACCGCCGGCTCCTGGACGCCGAGGTGGCCCGGATCGCCGTCGCGCCGCCCGAGGTCCTGACCGGTGAGCGAGAGGCCGCCCTGTCGTTCCTCGGCGCGACTCGAGGACTCGACGCGCCGCCGCCGTACCTCGTGTTCGACATCGGGGGCGGGAGCACGGAGGTGGCGATCGGAACCGAGGAGGTGGAGGCGGCCGTGTCGGTGGACGTGGGGAGCGTCCGGATCACCGAACGGGTGGCGCCGGCGGACCCGCCGACTGCCGGAGACCTCGGGGAGATGCGTCGGCTGACCGACCAGGCCCTGGCCGGGGCCGAGGACGCCATCCCCGTCGGCGACGCCGTCACGCTGATCGGCGTGGCGGGGACCACCACGACCGTTCAGGCGATCGCCCTCGAGCTCGACCGGTACGACCCCGAGGCGATCCACGGGACGACCCTGTCCCGCGACGCCGTGGCCGAGGTCGTGGAGCGGCTGGCTCGCATGACGACGCCCGAGCGCAGGGCGTTGCCCGTGATGGCCCCGGGTCGGGAGGACCTGATCCTGGCGGGGGCTGTGCTCCTGGGCGCGATCCTGGACCGGTGGGGCGCGGGTTCGTGCGTGGTGTCGGAGCGCGACATCCTCGAGGGCCTGGCGCTGGAGATGGTGAGCGCACCCCGGTAACCTACGCGACGCACGTGGCCGGGAAGACGAGACGCCGACAGCTCCAGAAGCTCGCCGAACGGCGGGCCGCCGAGCGCCGTCGCCGGCGTCGCCAGCGGGTTATCGCCGGCGTGGTCGCGGGTGCGGTGGCCCTCGGCGGGATCGGCGTGGCCGCGTACGCGTTCCTCGGGGGCGAGGAGCAGACACCCGACCGGCCCCAGGCGGGGCCGGAGACGAGCCCGTCACCCGAGGCGAAGCCCGTGGCCTGCGGCGCCGAAGCGCCTAGGCCCACGGGGGAGGAGAAGCCCATGTTCGACAGGCCGCCCAAGATGCAGATCGACCCGGAGACGGCGTACACAGCGGTGATGGACACCTCGTGCGGGACCATCGAGCTCGAGCTGTTCGCCGATCGCGCCCCGATCACCGTGAACAACTTCGTGTTCCTGGCGAGGGAGGGGTTCTACGACGGGCTGACGTTCCACCGGATCATCCCGGACTTCGTCCTCCAGGGCGGCGACCCGGCCGGCGACGGATCGGGCGGCCCCGGGTACCAGTTCGAGGACGAGATCGTCGACGAGCTGAAGTTCAACGAGCCGTTCCTCCTGGCCATGGCGAACTCGGGGGAGGACACGAACGGAAGCCAGTTCTTCATCACCACCGGCGAGCCGCGTCACCTCAACGGGCTTCACACGATCTTCGGCCGGGTGACGAAGGGCAAGGACGTGGTGAAGGAGATCGAGGCCCTGGGAACCTCGGCCGGCCCGCCGAAGGAGACGGTCTACATCGAGCGGGTCCGCATCCGGGAACAGTAGGCGACCGCGCTACCATCATCGGTGCCCGGGTGGTGGAACGGGAGACACGGCGCCCTTAAAAGGCGCTGCCCCTCGGGGCGTGTGGGTTCGAATCCCACCCCGGGCACTGTGTATCTTGGACGCCGGACCCCCCCGAGCCCCCCAAGCCGTCTGGAGCTGCGAGCTTGAGCGGCACGTCCGGGTGGGGGAGAACCAGCGCGATCTCGATGTTCCGGTCCTCCTTGCGGTAGGTCACCCCCTTGACGAGGCGCTGGAAGATGCGCCGCCGCAGCTCGTCGGGCCCCGTGAGGAGCGCGGCACTGAGTCTCCTCGCAGAGGCGGGTATTGGGTGGGATGCCGGGAATGCGTCCGCCGCCGACGTCATCGAAGCACAGGATCCGCCCGCGGGCACGATGGCACTGCTAACCAGGACGCGTCCCTGCGCCTCAGAGGTGCCAGGACGAAGGGACACGAGGATCCGGTGTGTAGGAGCACAGCATCCCGGTATGCACGGTGGTCGCCAGGTGGCGGCCGAGTGCTGGACTGTGCTCGTTGATGCGATCGAGAGCCGCCTTGATGGCTTTGTTTACGCTGACTCGGGCTCGCTCGGCGGGCGACGCGGTCTGGCGCGCTCTGCCGCCGAGTCCGGTGGCCGCCGTCAGCTCGTGGACGATGAAATCGAGCTCCGCTTTCGCCCGCGACGCTCGCTCAGGGTCGTTCCAGGCCTCCGCCTCCTCGATCTCCGCCTTGAGTTCCTCGATACGTCGGCGGTATTCGGCTTTCGCCTGTGGATCAAGCACCTCCCCGGCACCTGAGGTTCGCGACGCGGTGAGACCCGGCTCGGTGGGTCGCTTCGCCGCCGCCGCCGGGCCGCCGACCAGCTCCAGTGCGTGGATATCCCGTCCGGGGGAGGCGAGCAACCGAGCCAGGTAGAGCAGGCCCCTGCTGTCGCGGAGTCGGAACGCCCGTCCCTCGAACGCGATGGACCAGTACTCGCCCTCGCGCCGGAACACGCTCGGTCGGACCTGTCCGGGAGATGGTGCAGGGGCCTCCGCCGCGCCGGCATCAACGAGCATCGCGGCGACGCGTCTACCGAGCGCCGTCATCCCGATGGTGCGGGCCGCCTCCTCAGCCTCTCTCAGGAGCCCGACGGCCTTCTCTCGGTCCCCAGGTTCGTCCCGGGCCAGCAGGACGCCGGCCAGGTCGTGGCGCGCGTGCGCGGCCCACGTCCTGGCCCCCATCCGCTCGTTGAAGGCCACTGCGTGCTCTAGGTGAAGAACGGCGTCTTCGCGGCGGCCCAGGCTCTCCGCGAGCAGGCCGAGGTAGCGAGAGACGGCACCGAGGCTTCCTTCACCCTGGCCGATCGCGTGCCGGTCCGTGAAGGGCAGGAGCTGCCCGTAGAGTTCTTCCGAGGTACCCTTCTCCCCGAGCCTGGCGCAGGCTTCCGCGAAGAGCGACATCGTGAGCATCCACTCGTTGTCCCGGTTCAGTTCGCCGAGCCCGGAGGCCGCGGCGTCCTCGAACATCGAGTGCGCCTCATCGCTGCGTCCGAGATCCAGGAGCAGGAGGATGAGCGCTGCCCGGTGAAGGGGGTACCAGGGGAACTCCTCAACGGAGGCCCTATTCTCGTCTTCTACCTCCCCCACTCGGCCCTGCTCGCGGCGAAGGAGGAACAGGTGGAACCGCCCCGCGGAGATCGCATCCCGCCGTGTGGCCCTGCCGCTGCGCATGTCCTGATCGATGAGGGCCTCGGCGTCGTCGAAGGAGCCCCTCAACAGGGCGAGCTGCGCCTTGGTCATTGTGGCGAGCCACGCGAATGCGGGCTGTTTCAGCTCCGCGGCCTCCCGGGCCAGAGCTTCCGACGCCGCACCCGCTTCGGTCATTCTTCCCAGATCGGCCAGGGCCACGTACCTTGCGAAATGTCCGATGAGCACCCGCTCACCCTCGCGGGCTGCCTCGGCGACGCGGATGAGCTCATCGGCGAGCAACAGGCGCTCCTCCGGGTTCTCAGGCCACCAGATGGCCCAGATCCGTCCGTCGAGCGCGTACGCCAGGGTCGCCGGGTCGTCCAAGGCGCGGGCCATCTCCAGGGCCTCCTGGCTGAGAGCGGCGTTGCGATCACGGTCGGGCGAGCTTCGGAGCGCTCCGGCCAGCCGGGCCAGGAGGCGCACCCGCAATCGGTCGTTGCTCCCTCCAAGCAGGATCAGCGCGTCCTGCAGCAGAGGGACGAGGGGCGGGTTCCAGTCCGCTCGGGCCCACACGAACCTCCCCCCGTAGATCAGCGCCGCCCGGGCAAGCTGATCGGCCGCTCCCGACTTCCTGGCGATGCCGGCAGCCACCAGGAGCGTCTCTTGGGCGGCGGGGAGGTCGCCCGCCCGAGCCTGCGCGTCGCCCAGAGCCAGGAGCAGCTCGCTGCGGGTCAGCCGACCCGGATCCTGCACGAGGTCCAGAGCTTGCTCCGCCATCCGATAGAGGCGGATGGCCTCCTCATAGGCCAGCGACCGAGCGGCCTGCTGGCCGGCGAGCCGGGCGTAGTCCACGGCCCGCGCCGCGTCGCCTCCCGGAGCGGCCTCGAAGAAGTGGTGCGCCAGCTCGGCCAAGTGGGGTGCGGCCTCCGACCCGTAGATAGCCTCGAGCGCCTCTCCGGCCGCTCGGTGAAGCCGGATCCGCCGGGCCGGCATGACCTGCTCGTAGAAGGTCTCCCGGACGAGGTCGTGGGAGAAGCGGAACCGACCCAGCACCCCCGGACCCTCGAGGAGGAGACCCGCCAGCACCGCTTCGTCCAGGATCGCAAGCTGTTCTTCGGCCGAGACGTCCCTGAGACGACGGAGCGCCTCGATGGTGAACTCGGGGCCCAGGATGGACGCGATCGTCAAGGAATCGGCGCATTCCGGACGGAGGTGCTCGATCCGCCGTCCGATCACATCTCGGACTCCCGCCGGGACGGCGAGCCGCAGGAAGGGACCCTCCGCGGCTTCGCGGAGGCGGCCTTCGGAAGCGAGCAGCCGCACGGCCTCGCTGATGAACAGCGGGTTCCCCTTCGTTTCCCGATGGAGCGCGGAGACCAGCGAGAGGTGGGGAGTGACGTGGCCGGTCCCCTCGATGAACCGGGCGACCTCCGACTCTTCCAGACCCTTTAGGGGGATCTCCCGGGTGGTCGGTTCACGGATCAGCTCGGCCAGGATCGGCCTCAGCGGATGCCGTGGACTGACCTCGACATCGCGGTACGTGGCAACGACCAGGATCCGCGTGTCCCCTAGCTGCGACGCGAGGAATCGGAGGAGGAGGAGAGAGGGGGTGTCCGCCGATTGGAGATCGTCCAGCACGAGGACGACGGGCTGGCCGAGGCTCGCGTTCCGCAGGAACGTGACCGTCGAGTCGAAGAGCTGGAACCTGGCCGAGTCGGGGTCGAGGGAGGGAGGCGGCGGCAGGTCCGGGACGATCTCACCGATCTCCGGCAGCATCTGGGCGATGTCCGCCGCGCCAGGGCCCATCTGGGCCACGACCACGTCGGCATCGCCTCCCCGGACGTAGGAGCGGAGGAGCTGCACCCACGGCCAGTAGGGTGGTGAGCCCCCGCCCTCCCAACACCTCCCCCATCGGACCGCCACACCCCGATCCCGAGCCTGCCCGGCGAACTCATCCGCCAGGCGGCTCTTCCCGATCCCGGGCTCGCCCGCCAAGAGCACGAGTCGGCCACGGCCGGCTGTGGCGTCGTCCAACGCATGGAGGAGCTCGGCCAGCTCGGCCTCCCTTCCCACGAACAGATTCGTGCGCAAGGCCGAGGCGCCATCGCCCATGGGAGCTCTCCGAGCTGGTGTCAGAACTCTTCATTCGGAGTCTTTCACCCCCAGGCTTCCCGAGTCCAGCCTTCTCCCCGCCGAGCGGATGGCCGGCGCCGGCCGAATCTGAGTGCCCCGATTCGGCGCGGCAGCATCCGTCACACACGTTCCATTGCAGATCACGTCCGGTGAGGCCTCTCCGCCGGGCTCGGGTACGCGTTCTGCTAGGACAGCTCGTCCCTCCTCTCGGGGAAGGTCCTGGGTTCGGATCGGCGGACCCGACTGAGTGCCGCCTGCCTCCCACGCCGAATCCCGGCCTCCGAGCCGCTGGCAAATCTCTCGTGTTCTTGCAGGGTGTGACGCCTCCTCTCCTCATCGTGGGGCGCTAATTCACGCCTTCCGTGTGGGAGCCCTCACCGGGAGGGCGAGTAGGAAAGGAGGCCGCGATGGCGGTCGGAACGGAACGACTCAGAGGGTCCCGCAGGCTGGTCATCCCGGAAGCGCTGGGGGTGCTGTTCCTGGTCCTCGCAGTGATGGCCGTGTTGGTCTACCTGTGGCAGGGCCGGGAGACCCCGGTCGCGAAGGGGGAGGCCCTCTCGGGGAGCGCCGTCGAGCACTCTCAGGCGTTCGTGCGGGAGCGGGGCGCTCCGGTGAGCGACGCTCCGGAGGCGATCTTCGGTTCCGGCGCCTACATCCGGGAGCTCGCGGGAATCGGTTCGATGGCCCTGAGCCCCGAAGCGATCCGGAACTCGGGCGCCTACATTAGGGAGGCGCCAGGGACCGCGCCGACGGTTCTAAGCGCGGAAGCGATCCAGAACTCTGGCGCGTACCTCAGGGAGCTTACGGCGGCTGAGGCCAGGGCCTCGTTCGGCACCTGGACCCAGGCCCGCGAGGCCATCGCGCCCGAGGTCGAGGGGCTATCGCCCCAGGCCATCTTCGACTCGGGGGCGCATGCTCGGGAGGCCGGAAGCTGATCCTCCCGGGTGTGGCGGCGAACGGGAAAGCGGTGCCGGCCGTTCGGGTCGGCACCGCCACCCTCCGAGGGCCGACACATGAGAACGGCCCTCCGGGCGAAGAGTCCGAGCTTCATCGGGACGGTTCGCCTTCAGGCATCGAAACGTAGAGGGCGTCGTCAACCCTCCCGGGCTAGGGCCCCGAACGAACACTCCGCGGTCTCCTATCCCTCCAGACAGCGGACGAACACGATTTCCAGGGGCTCGAGGCGTCCCAGATAGACAGGGTCCGGCCCCGGGCACTGTCCTTGAGAGTCCGGAGGGCGGACGCCTGAAGAGGTCGCGAATCCAGGATCGAACTCCGACCCTCAGCAGCTGAACGTAGTCTTGGCGCTGCTCCCGAGGTGATCGCCGTCGCTCTCCCAGGTCGCGGTGACCCGACACCTCTTCGCGTTCGGCACCTTGAAGGCGGCCCCACACCGCCCTTCCGCGTTGACTGTCGCCGCGACCTGCTTGACCTGCCTGAAACCGCCCTTCTTCTTGAACAGGGTGACGAGCACTTCGCTCCCCTCGTGGGCAGGGATCAGTGTCCC
>JBQGDK010000339.1:0-1519 GCA_052039025.1 Actinomycetota bacterium | reverse complement strand
CCCTCGTCGTGCCGCTCGCGTTCTTCCCGTGGTCGAAGACGCTGTGGAGCGCCATCGACCTGGCGATGCGGCCGCTGGAGCCCGACGACGACGTGGACCCCCGGTGGATCCCGCGGGCCCACCACCACGAGGCGTAGTGGGAGCTCGGCGGCCGGGTGGCTGGCGGGCCGGCTAGAACCGGCCGACGAGGTGGGCCCGGTCGTTGAAGCGGGCCAGCTCCCAGGCGATGGACCGGTCGCGGTACGGGTCGGGGCCGTAGCGCCACTCGGTGATGGAGGCGTTCTCCGGGCTGAACCAGGCACGCTCGCGACCGTCCTCGCCGATGGCCAACCAGCGGAGCATGGTGTGGACGATCACGCCGCCGTGGCAGGCCACCACGACCGTCGTGCCCGAGTGGCGCTCGACCAGGCGGTCGATCCCGCCGGCGACCCGGTTGGCCATCTCCCGCCAGGTCTCGCCGCCGGGATCACGCCTCAGGTCGGGGTGCCAGCCGCCGTCGGGGAAGGGATAGAGGCGGTCGTACTCGTTCCACGGGAGCCCGTCGCCCTCACCGGGATGGTGTTCGCACAGGCCGCAGTCCTGCACAACGTCCAGGTCTCCGAGGGCCGGTGCCAGCGCCTCGGCCGTCTCCACGGCCCGGGGCATCACGCTGGCATAGAGCGCCGACACCTCACCGAGCTCGCCGGTCGCCTTCCAGCGGTCACGCAACGCCTCCACCTGCAGGCGACCCCGCGCCGAGAGCCCGCGGCACCCGACGTGGCCGCCCACGATGCCCAGCTCCTGGGCCCGCGATTCGCCGTGTCGCACCAGCACGATCCGGGTCCCGTCCATGACTCTCAACGTATCGGCACCCCTCGCTGAGTCCGCACGGGATTGCGAGGCGTGGGGGGAACACGAGGGGGGACCCTCCCGGGTCCCCCCTCGTCCCCGAAGCTCCGCTTCGGAGGCGAAACCCTAGAAGTCCTCCATGCCGCCGCCGGGCATCGCCGGAGCTGCCTTCTCCTCGGGCTTGTCGGCGATCACGGCCTCGGTGGTGAGGAACAGGGCCGCGATCGAGGCTGCATTCTGCAGCGCCGAGCGGGTGACCTTGGCGGCGTCGATGATGCCGGCCTTGGCCAGGTCCTCGTACTCGCCGGTGGCCGCGTTGAGGCCCTCGGTCGCGCCCTCGAGGGCCCGGACCCGCTCGGTCACGACGCCGCCTTCGAGGCCGGCGTTGACCGCGATCTGCTTGAGCGGCTCCTCGAGCGACCGGGAGACGATGCGGGCGCCCGTGGACTCGTCGCCCGACAGGCTGTTCACCAGCTCGTTGACCTTGGACTGCGACCGCAGGAGGGTCACGCCACCGCCGGCGACGACGCCCTCCTCGATGGCGGCCTTCGTGGTCGACACCGCGTCCTCGATGCGGTGCTTCTTCTCCTTGAGCTCGACCTCGGTCGCGGCGCCCACCTTGAGGACCGCGACGCCGCCCGACAGCTTGGCCAGGCGTTCCTGCAGCTTCTCGCGGTCGTAGTCGGAGTCG
>JBQGDK010000338.1:0-3787 GCA_052039025.1 Actinomycetota bacterium | reverse complement strand
ACCTCCAACTCCGAGCGCATCCAGGCGATGGTTCCGGGGTCCAGGGTGGTCAAGGCGCTCAACTACGCGTTCGCGTCACGGATGGCCCAACCGGTCGTCGACGGTGTACCGCTCGACGGCTTCGTGGCCGGCGACGACGAGGAGGCCCGCGCCGCGGTTCTCGACCTGGTCGGGTCGATCGGGTTCCGGCCGGTCGACGCCGGCCCCCTGGCGATGTCGCGGGCCCTCGAGGCCCTGGCGGTCCTGATCGTCTCGCTCCGGATGCGTCACGGCTGGAGCGGCCGGAACGGGTGGAGGCTGATCGGCCCAACGGGGTAAGGATGGAGGAAGGAGACGAGCCGTGGAGGACCAGAACGTCATCGACCGGATCAACCGGCTGGCGCACGAGGAGCACCAGCTGTTCGAGCGTGAGTCCAGGGGCGAGGTCACCGAGGCCGAGCGCGAGCGGCTGAAGCGGCTCGAGGTCACGCTCGACCAGTGCTGGGACCTCCTGCACCAGCGCCGGGCCCGCCGGGCCGCGGGTCTCAACCCGGACTCCGCCGAGGTCCGCGACGAGCGGACCGTCGAGGGCTACATCGGCTAGGAGCGACAACATGTTCACGATCAAGCGGCTGAACCACGCCGTCCTCTACGTGAGTGACGCCCGGCGCTCCGGTGACTTCTACCGGGACGTGCTCGGGTTCGAGGTCGTCGAGGCCATGGGCGAACAAGCGCTGTTCCTGCGTGCGAACGGGAGCGACAACCACCACGACCTCGGCCTGTTCGGGGTCGGCCCGGGCGCCCCGCCACCTCGGCGCGGCCAGATCGGCCTGTACCACCTGGCCTGGGAGGTCGAGACGCTCCCGGACCTGGCCCTGGTCCGGGACGCGCTGATCGAGGCCGGGGCGCTCACCGGCGCCTCGGATCACGGAGCCAGCCTGAGCCTGTACGCCCGGGACCCCGACGGGATCGAGTTCGAGGTGTTCTGGATGGTCCCCCGTGAAGAGTGGGAGACCCGTGGGTTCGGGACCCGCCGGCTGGACCTCGAGGGAGAGCTGGCCCGGCGCGGCCTCGCCGACGCCCCCTCGTAGGCCTCAGACCTCGATCGTCCCCCGCATCGTCGGGTGGATCTCGCATACGTAGGTCACGGGGCCGTTCACGATGGCCGAGAACGTGGCTCCCTGATCCATCGAGCCGGAGTCGAACGAGCCGTCCTCCGCGGTCACCGTGTGCGGGGTGGGGTCTCCGTTCGTCCAGGTCACCTCCGTCCCCGCGGCCACCCGCAGCGTGGCCGGCTCGAACGCGAACCCCGTGATCGCCACCGCGTCGCTCGAAGCTTCCCCCTGTCGCACCAGCGGCGCGGTCGGGCTGACCTCGAGCAGGGCTTCCATCCCGAGGTCGTCGTGGTTGGCCACGAAGCACTCCACCTTGTAGATCCCCGGGGCCAGGTCCACCCGGACCCGGATCGTCTCGCCGGGGCCGAACGTGGGCCGCTCGATCTTGAACCCATCGTCGCCGCCGGAGCCGCTGCTGTCGTCCTCGCCCTCGATCTCCATCTCGAACCCGTGGACCTCGGCGCCGCCGTTGTGGATCACGAACGTCACCGGGCCCGGCCGGATCGCCTCGGCCTCGAGCGTGATGGCGTACTCGCCGAACCCGACATCGAACCCGCCGTCCCGCGGGTCGACCCGTTCGGCCCCGACCGTGGCCTCAGGGCTGGCCGCGCCCTGGCCCGCCTCGACCGGGCCACCTCGGCCTCCGGCCCTCCGCACGCTGCCGCCGTCAGGGCGACCGCCGTCGCCACGATGCCCACCACGCGCCTCATGTATGCCTCCTCGGATTCGGTGCTCCTCAGGATGCTGTTCGCGGCTCAGGCGAACATGAGCGGGAGATGAGGGTTCCTTCAGGCGTCGGCCCATGGCCCCACGCCCCCGATGCGCTCGACGGTGATCCTCGTGACGAAGCCGGGCGGTGGGTCCGGCATCGGCGGGAACACCGCGTCGGGCCCGAGGTACGTGTGGGCCAGGCGCTGGAGCAGCTCCGGGGCGCCGCCCTCGCTGATCGTGGCGCGTCCCTCCGCGACCAGGTACTCGAGGAGCCCGTACGGGTTCCGGTTGCGGGTCTGCACGACCACCGTGACCCTGGGATCGCGGCGCATGTTGCGGAGCTTCCGCTGGTCGGGGAGCGTGCCGATCACGATGTCGTCCCCTTCGACGCCCGCCCAGGCCATCGTGGCGTTGGGGCTCCCGTCGGGGTTCAGCGTGACCAGGATGGCCACCTCGTCACCCTCGAGGACCTTCCTCGCCGTCGGCGGCAGGCGCATCGGCTCCTAGCGTACCCGCGGTCACGCCGAGCGAGCAGGCGTCAGAATAGGGGCGTGGCCGGGACCCGGACCGAGACCGACAGCATGGGGCCGATCGAGGTCCCCGCGGACCGCTACTGGGGGGCTCAGACGCAGCGGTCCCTCCACCACTTCTCGATCGGGGATGACCGGATGCCGGTGGAGATCGTCCGCGCCATGGGAGTCCTCAAGAAGGCCTGCGCGATGGTGAACGTCGAGCTCGGGAAGCTCCCCCAGGAGAAGGCCGACCTGATCGTGGCCACGGCCGAGGAGGTCATCGAGGGGCGCCTCGACGACCACTTCCCGTTGCACGTGTGGCAGACCGGCTCGGGCACCCAGACGAACATGAACGCGAACGAGGTCATCTCGAACCGGGCCAACGAGGTGGCCGGGGGAGCGCTGGGGTCGAAGACCCCGATCCACCCGAACGACGACGTGAACCTGTCGCAGTCCTCGAACGACACGTTCCCCACGGCGATGCACGTCGCCGCGGCGACGGCGATCAACGAACGGCTGCTTCCGTCAGTGGAGCGGCTCCGGGACGCCCTGCGAGCCAGGGCCGACGAGCTCGCCGGCATCGTGAAGATCGGCCGGACCCATCTGCAGGACGCGGTCCCGCTCACGCTCGGCCAGGAGCTCGGCGGCTACGCGGCCCAGCTCGACGACGACCTGCGTCGGATCGAGGAGTCCCTCCCCGGGCTGTACGAGCTGGCCATCGGCGGCACCGCGGTCGGGACCGGCCTGAACGCTCCGCGAGCCTTCGGGAGGGAGGTCGCCGGGACGATCGCGGAGATGACGGGCCTGCCGTTCCGGGTGGCGTCGAACCCCTTCGCCGCGCTGGCGGCCCACGACGCCCTGGTCCAGGCCCACGGGGCGATCCGAACGCTGGCGGTGTCGCTGATGAAGATCGCAAACGACATCCGGTGGCTCGGCTCGGGGCCGAGGTCGGGCCTCGGCGAGCTCGAGCTGCCGGAGAACGAGCCGGGCTCCTCGATCATGCCGGGGAAGGTGAACCCCACGCAGTCCGAGGCCATGACGATGGTCTGCGCCCAGGTGTTCGGGAACGACGTCGCGGTGACGGTGGCCGGCTCGCAGGGGAACTTCGAGCTGAACGTGTTCAAGCCGGTGATCATCCGGAACGTCCTCCACTCGATCGCGATCCTGGCCGACGCCTGTGGGACCTTCCGGGAGTTCTGCGTGGAGGGCCTCCGCCCGAACCGGGAGCGGATCGCCGAGCTCGTGGGCCGATCCCTGATGCTCGTGACCGCGCTCAGCCCCCACATCGGGTACGACAAGGCGGCGGAGATCGCCAAGAAGGCCCATCACGAGGGGCTGACGCTGAGGGAGGCTGCCCTCCAGCTCGGCTTCGTCACCGAGACCGAGTACGACGAGTGGGTCCGGCCGGAGCAGATGGTCGGGCCCGATGCCTGAGCGCCGGTTCGAGGAGCACACGGTGGTGGTCCTGCG
>JBQGDK010000337.1:0-6162 GCA_052039025.1 Actinomycetota bacterium | reverse complement strand
ATCGATACGCCTCCCTTGTTTTCGGATTCCTTATAAGCAGTTACAGAATAAAGGTTGAGTCACCTAGTGTCAATCCTTGCCCTGCTCAGGACCGTGCTCGCCCGGAGGTTCTACCCCGGGTTCCCGGCCACCCGGGGCCGGGGGGGATGGAGGCCGCCTCCCGTAGCCTCCCGACCGCGTTGCGCCGCCTCGTGCCAGTGCCGTAGCCTGCCATCCGCGATGGGCCCGATCGTGTTCCTCCTCCTCCTGGCCGTGGCCGGCGGCCTGTTCCTGACCCGTGCCTACACGCTGTGGCGGCTGGTGCGCCTGGGCCGGCCGGTCCACCGCCTCGACGACCTCCCCCGGCGCGTGGAGACCGAGGCCGTGGTGGTGTTCGGACAGCGGAAGCTGCTCCAGCGGATCGGCCCCGGCCTGATGCACGCGCTCATCTTCTGGGGCTTCCTGATCCTCCTCACCACGATCATCGAGGTGTTCGGGGAGGTCTTCGACGAGGGCTTCGCGATCCCGCTGATCGGGCGCACGGGGGGGCTGGGCCTCGTCCAGGACCTGTTCGCCGTGCTCGTGTTCATCGGCGTCGAGATGGCCGTGTACTTCCGCAAGGTTCGGCGCGACGAGCGGTTCAAGGGGAGCCACCTCGAGGAGGCCGATTTCATCCTGCTGATGATCCTGGGGATCGTCGTGACGCTGATCGGGCTCAACGCCGTGAAGATCGCCCAGGGCCTGAACGAGTCGCCGGCGGCGTGGACGCCGGTCTCCCGGCTGGCCTCGCTGGCGTTCGAGCCGATGAGCGCCGGCTGGCAGGAGTTCTTCCACGCCGTGTTCCTGTGGACCCACATCGTCCTGATCCTGGGGTTCCTCGTGTACATCCCGTACTCCAAGCACCTCCACATCATCACCAGCTTCGGGAACGTCTTCCTCACGAAGACGAAGCCAATGGGCAAGCTCACCCCCCTGCGGATCGACCTCGACTCGATGGAAGAGGGCGGCTCGCTGGGCGCCGCCGCGGTGACCGACCTGACCCAGAAGCAGATCCTCGACACGTTCACCTGCACCGAGTGCGGCCGGTGCCAGGCGGTGTGCCCGGCCTGGAACACCGGCAAGCCGCTCTCGCCGAAGCTGCTGATCATGAACCTGCGGGACCACACCTTCGAGCAGGGCGGGACGATCCTGGACGCCCGGGTCGATGGGACCGAGGCGGAGCAGGTGCCGCTGAACCCGGATGTGGTCGAGGACGAGGTCGTGTGGGACTGCGTCACGTGCGGGGCATGCATGCAGGAGTGCCCGGTCAACATCGAGCACGTCGACCACATCGTCGACATGCGGCGGAACCTGGTGATGGGTGAATCGAGGTTCCCCCAGGAGGCCGGGCTCCTCCTCCGCAACCTGGAGACCACGAAGAACCCCTGGGGCGTTCCCCAGGAGCAGCGGGCCGACTGGGCCGAGGGGGTGGGGGTCCGGGTGCTCGAGGACGGCACCGCCCCCGAATACCTGTACTGGGTAGGGTGCGCGGCCTCGTTCGACGATCGGGCCAAGCGGATCGCCCAGAGTACCGCCCGTCTGATGCAGAAGGCCGGCCTGCGGTTCGCGATCCTCGGCTCGCGCGAGCTCTGCACGGGTGACCCGGCCCGCCGGATGGGGCACGAGTACCTGTTCCAACAGCTCGCCGAGGAGAACGTCCGGACCCTCGGCGAGGTCGGCGCGACGAAGGTCGTCGTGAACTGCCCCCACTGCTTCAACACGCTGCGGAACGAGTACCCCGACTACGGCGGGACGTACGAGGTGATCCACCACACCCAGCTGTTCGCTCGGCTGATCGCCGAGGGCCGGCTCCGGCCGACCGAGGAGGTCCGGGCCCTCGTCACCTACCACGACCCCTGCTACCTGGGCCGCCACAACGGCGTGTACGACGAGCCGAGGCGGGTGCTCGAGGCCCTACCGGGCGTCCGACAGGTCGAGATGCCGCGGCATCGCGAGCGGGGCTTCTGCTGCGGCGCCGGCGGCTCCCGGATGTGGATGGAGGAGCACATCGGCAAGCGCATCAACGCCGAGCGGACCGATGAGGCGGCGTCCACGGGCGCCGACGTGCTCGGCGTGGGCTGCCCGTACTGCTTGGTGATGCTCGACGATGGGGCGAGGGGGCGCGGGGACGGCCTGGAGGTCAGAGACGTCGCCGAGGTCGTGGCCGAGGCGGTCGGGGTCGAGGAGCCCACCACAGCGACCCGGCCGGCAACCGAGGCCTAGCCGGCCCCTCAGTCTTTCCGGGCGAACTCCTCGAAGAACCTGCTCGGCGTGGGGCCCCGTTGGCCCTGATACTTGCTCCCCGCCCCCACCGAGCCGTACGGAGCATCGGCCGGGGTGGTGAGTCGGAAGAACGAGATCTGCCCGATCTTCATGCCCGGGTAGATCGTGATCGGCAGGTTGGCCACGTTCGACAGCTCGAGGGTGAGGTAGCCGTCCCATCCGGGGTCGACGTATCCGGCGGTGCTGTGGATCAGAAGGCCGAGCCGCCCCAGCGAGGACTTCCCCTCGAGCCGGGCCACCAGGTCCCCGGGGAGACGGATCCGCTCCCGCGTGGCCCCGAGGACGAACTCGCCGGGATGGAGGATGAACGGGTCGTCGCCCTTCACCTCGACGACCTCGGTCAGGTCCTCCATGGGGCGCTTCACGTCGATGTAGGGGTACCGGGCGTTGTGGAACACCCGGAACACCGCGTCGACGTGGAGATCGACCGAGGAGGGCTGGACGCAGGATTCGTCGAAGGGATCGATCTCGATCCGGCCGGCGGCGATCTCCTCGCGGATCGACCGGTCGGAGAGGATCATCGGGTCGGCCTCGGCATCGGCGGGAGCCTACTATCCGAACCCCGGCGGCCGCTATACTCGGCTCTCGCCGCGGATGTAGTTCAATGGTAGAACGCGAGCTTCCCAAGCTCGAGATGGGGGTTCGATTCCCCTCATCCGCTCCAGCCTAGGACCGTCCCACCGCCGTCCCCGGTAGCGCGACCTTCCTCAGCGGCCGCCCCTCGCTCGGGCCCGGCGGCCCGCCCGTGGCGCTGCGGCCCGGCGGCCCACCCTCGGCCCTCCGGCCCGGCGGCGCGCCCTCGGCGCTCCCCGGTGCCGCACCCTCGTCCCGGGCGGGGAGTCGCCTCCCCACGCTCCTCGGCCCGGAAGCGTCGAGCACGGGCCTGCCGCCCGACGGCGAGTCGCCCCAGCCCTTCACCCGGCCTGCCGTGCTTCGGGAGGAGCTCCGGTCGGAGCCCCCGGCGAACCCGGACGGCCCGAACTCCCCTCCGGCGATCACCCCGCGTTCCTGGGCGACCGGGTCCGGCGGCGGAAGGGGGCCGACGGCCTCCTCACCCACCTGGCCGGGGCCGTACGTCGCCTCGACGTCGCCGGGCGGGAGCACGGCCGTCTCGGGTGCCTCCGCGGCCGCCTCAGGCTCGGCGGCGGTGGAGGGCGTATGGACCCGTCTCGCCATCGTCACCGGCGATCCCTCGATCCCGTGGCGAAGCGGCCCTCCCGCCGAGGCGTCCGGCGAGGAACCCACCAAGGGATTCCGTCCGAGGAGGACGAGCGCCAGCAACGACCCCAGGAACGAGGTCGCCAAGAGAACCGCCACGATCGATATGCGCTTGCCCACTGTGTCCTCACCACCGATATCGGCATCGAGGTTGCTCCGGCTTGAGGCTCTCCGTGGGCCGAACAGGCGACAGCCAATCGGGACGTCATCGCCCGATCCGGTCGAGATAGACGGGAGCGGTCGGACAGACGTCCTGGAGCGGACAGATCTCGCACCGCGGACGGCCGGCCCGGCAGATCGTCCGTCCGTGGCGGATCAGGCCGACGTGCATGGTGACCCGTTGGGAGGGCCCGACGAGCTCGGCCATGGTCCGGTGCGCGGCGGAGGAGGACGTCCCAGGTGCCAGGAACCCGAGCCGGGTCGCCACGCGGGCCACGTGCGTGTCGACGGGTATCACCGGCCTGCCCAGGGAGAACGCCAGCACGCACGCGACGGTCTTCGGGCCGACCCCCGGCAGCGACTCGAGGTACTCTTTCACCTCCCGGTCGGAGGCCCCGCGCATCCAGCCCAGATCGAAGGATCCCTCCCGCCGCCGGATCTCCCTGAGCACGGCAACGATCCTGGGAGCCTTGGTGTTCGCCAGCCCCCCCGGACGGATCGTCGCCGCGACGCTCCTCGGACGGGCCGAGGCCACCGCCTCCCACGTCGGGAACCGGGCCCGGAGCGCCGCCCAGGCCCGATCGCGGTTCACGTCGCTCGTGTTCTGAGAGAGGATCGTGAGCACGAGCTCCTCCAGCGGGTCGAGACGGCGGGGCGGCTCGAGGGGGCCGTGGGCCCGAGCCAGCCGCCGGTGGATCTCTCGGACGGTCCGTCGGTCGGGGGGCCCGGCTCGGGGCGGGCTCACTGCTCCCGGGCGTAGTTGCGGAACAGCGTGAGGTGCTCGAGCCAGGTCAGGGTGATCTTCCCGACCGGCCCGTTGCGGTGCTTGGCCACGATCACCTCGGCCGTCCCCTTCGCCTGCATGTCCTCGGACAACGGGTCGCGGTGGATGAACATCACGATGTCGGAATCCTGCTCGATCGCCCCCGACTCACGGAGGTCGGCGAGCTGTGGCTTCTTGTCCGTGCGGCGCTCCGGGTCGCGGTTCAGCTGGGACACCGCGATGACCGGGACTTCGAGCTCCTTCGCCAGGAGCTTCAGTGATCGCGAGATCTCGGCGACCTCCTGTTGGCGGTTGTCGACGCGCTGGTGGCTGGTCATCAGCTGGAGGTAGTCGACGATCACCAGACCGAGGCCGTACTGGCTCTTCATCCGCCGGGCCTTCGCGCGGATGTCGACGATCGTGACGTTGCCGCTGTCGACGATGAACAGGGGCGCCGGATCGAGGATCTCCGCGGCCTCAACGATGCGGCCCCAGTCCTCGGCGGCCACCATCCCCGCCCGAACCTTGTGCCACTGCACGCGAGCCTCGGAGCACAGGAGGCGCATCCCGATCTCCACCCGGGACATCTCGAGTGAGAACAGGGCCACCGGCACCTGGGACTCCACCGCCACGTTGCGGGCGATGTTGGTCACGAGCGAGGACTTGCCGATGCCCGGCCGGGCGGCGATCACGACCAGGTTGCCCTTCTGGAGCCCCTGGAGCATCTCGTCGAGGTCGCGGAAACCGGTGGGCACCCCGACGAGGCCGGTGCGCTCGTGGATCCGCTCCAGGTCTTCCATGCTCTGGTGGACAAGCTCGCGGATCGTGACGACCTGGTCTCGCTCGTGCCTGCGCGACACGCCGTAGATCCGGCCCTCGGCCTCGTCGGCGAACGACTCCGGGTCCTCGGGGACCTCGTACGCGCCGTGCAGGATCTGCCCGGCCGCGCCGATCAGGCGGCGGAGGAGAGCGTGGTCGCCCACGATGCGGGAGTAGTGGCCGGCGCTGGCCGGGGTGCCGACCTGCTCGACGAGGTGTTGGACGTACAGGGGCCCGCCCACCGACTCGAGGGTTCCCCGGCGCTGGAGCTCCTCCTTGGCGGTGACCACGTCCACCGGCTCTCCCCGCGCGTACAGGGACGTGAGGGCCTCGTAGATGGCCCGGTGGCCGGACCGGTAGAAGTCCTCGGCCTTGAGGCCGAGGTCCGCGACCTGGGCGATGGCCTCGCCGGAGAGCATCATGGCGCCGAGGACGGCCTGCTCGGCCTCCTCGTTGTGCGGCGGAACCCGCTCGGCCCGCCCGGAACGAACCTCGTCAGCCCTGGTAGCCACGGAAGCTGGATCCCCCCTCCCAGAGAGCGTCGCCGAGGGTACCGTGGGCGATGACCGAAGTCAGCGGACAACCGCAACTCACAGCCCCTCTGGCGGTCGGTGCACCGCTTGACCTGCCGTTCTCCGTGGCGGAAAGTCCGTCAAACCACAGCCTGTCCACAGCAACTCCGCTCGGCGAACGCATGTTCGCTCATCGTACCCGCACGCTCTGACACGAAGCGTGGCCCGGACCTGGGACCAAGGGCCTTCGCCGAACGGGGCGAACGGCACCCGGCGGGACACCGCCTCGGGGATTTGACTGGACCACAGAGTCATGGCGAACGAGTCCAGGGTCGACCTGTACTGGATCCCGCTGGGGGCGGGCGGGTGGTTCGTGCGGCTGAACGGTCG
>JBQGDK010000336.1:0-3095 GCA_052039025.1 Actinomycetota bacterium | reverse complement strand
CGGGTCGCCAGGCCGAGCTCGTCCATGCCGACCCCTTCGCCCGGCTCAGCCACCCGGGCGAGTTCGCTCGACGCCTGCAAGGCCGTACCGTCGCTCATGCCTCCGGTCTACCCGTGGAGGGGTGCCTGCGGAAGACCCGGTGATGCCCGGGTCCGAGACAGGAGCGTGCGCAATGAGCATCGCTAGGATTGGCTGATGTCGGGGACGAACCTCCGACCCGACGCCGGACCCGAGCCCTCGCCATCCGTCGAGGGGATCCTCGGCCCGCGGCGCCGGCGGCTCACGATCGGCATCGTCGCCACGATCCTGCTGGTCGCCTTCGAGGCGATGGCTGTGGCGACGGCCATGCCGATCGCGGTGCGCGACCTGGACGGCCTCCCGCTCTACGCCTGGGCGTTCTCGGGGTTCTTCACCACCAGCCTGGTCGGCATGGTCGTCGCCGGCGAGCTGTGCGACCGGCGGGGCCCCCGCCTGCCCCTCCTGGCCGGCATGGCGACCTTCTGCGCCGGCCTCGTCGCCGCGGGGCTGGCGCCGTCGATGTGGCCGTTCATCCTCGGTCGGGCCACCCAGGGGCTCGGCGGTGGCCTGGTCATCGTCGCGGTGTACGTCGTGGTGGCGCGGGCCTACCCCGAGGACATCCGGCCCCGGATGTTCTCTGCGATGGCCGCGGCCTGGGTGCTGCCCTCGATCGTCGGGCCGCTCGTCGCCGGCACCCTGGCCGACCGGGGGCTGTGGCGCGTGGTGTTCCTGGGCATCGTCCCGCTCGTCCTGCTCCCACTCGTCCTGGTCATGCCGTCTCTCCGCGCTGTGGACGGGCCGCCGCCGACGGGCCCCGTGGTACGGCGCGGGCGACTCCGGCTGGCACTGGCCGCCGCCGCGGGGATGGCCCTGCTGCAGTACGCGGGGCAACGCCGCGACGTGGTGGCGTTCGGCCTCGTCCTCGTCGCCCTCGGACTGGTCGTGCCCAGCGTCCCCCGGTTGCTGCCTGGCGGGACCCTACGGTTCGCCCGCGGCCTTCCCACCGTCGTGGCGATGCGGGGCGTGCTGGCCGGTGCGTTCTTCGGGGCTGAGGCCTTCGTGCCGCTCATGCTCGTCGAGGAGCGGGGCCTGTCGGCCACCCTGGCCGGGCTGGCCCTCACCGGCGGGGCGCTCGGCTGGGCGACGGGCTCCTGGTACCAGGGACGGCCACGGTTGCGTACGCCGCGCTACCGCCTCGTACGGGTGGGCTCGGGCGTCGTCGCGGCAGGCATCGCCGGCGTCGCCCTGGTGCTCCTGCCCGTCGTACCGGCCCCCGTCGCTGCCGCGGCCTGGACGCTCGGGGCGGTCGGGATGGGGATGAGCATGGCTAGCCTGTCCGTGCTGCTCTTCGAGATGTCGCCGCCGGAGGACCAGGGGGCCAACTCGGCGGCCTTGCAGATCACCGACGCGCTCTTCTCCATCACCTTCGTCGGGCTGGGTGGGGTGATCTTCAACGCGACCCACCGGCCCGGTGAGGACACCGAGCCGGCGGTCTTCGCGGCGATCTTCGCGGTGATGATCGCGCTGGCGGTGTTCGGCGCGGTCATCGCCGGCCGGATGCGGCCACGGCGGTGAGCTGACCCTCCCGCGCCCGTCTGGGAGCCGACCCAGAGGCCGCCCGGTAAGGTCGGCCCTGAGGCCCGGCCCGTGCGTCGCGTACGGACCGGGTGCTGCACGTCCGGGCCGCCTGTTGGGCGCTCGCCCACATCGACCGAATGGAACCGTGAGCAGCTCCGCCGCGCAGCGCTTGTCCCCGGCCTCCCCGAGCCGCGCCTCCCGGGGCACGGCGGGGGCGCTGCGTGCGTGGCAGCAGTCCGCCTTGCAGGACTACCCGGCCGGGGGCCGCGCGACTACCTGGCGGTAGCGACGCCGGGGGCCGGCAAGACGGCCTTCGCGCTGCGGGTCGCGGCCGAGCTGCTCGAGCGGCGGGTCGTCCACCAGCTGACGGTGGTCGCACCCACCGAGCACCTCAAGCGCAAATGGGCCGAGGCAGCTCAGCGGGTCGGCAGCTCGCTCGACCCGGCGTTCAGCGGGCGCCGGGGCCGGAGCAGCCGCGACTTCGCCGGTGTGGTGGTCACCTACGCGGGGGTGGCCTCACATCCGATGCTCCAGAGCTGGGCGAGACCTGCGGCGGGCCGGCGGCGGCCCGGGCAGGCGCGGAGGAGCTCCAGGCGCGGATCGACCTGCTCCGGGCCTGGGCCGTGGAGCGCCGCGACCCCTGACGCGCCTCGGCCCCCCACCACGAGGGCGGGGGGCCGACCTGCTGGGCGCTGACCCGGTCAGCCGAGGGTCGCCCTCAGCTCCTCGAGGTCGGCGATCAGGGCCTCCTGTCCCGGGGTGGTCCGGAGCGAGGCGATCGCCGCGTCGAGCTGCGCAAGCGCCGCTCGGACCTGGCGGTCGGCCAACCGCTCCGCATTGTCGAGGTGATCCTGGATGCTTGCGGCCTTGTCGGCGTCGAGGGTGCCGGCCCGGAGGTTCTGGTCGACCCGCGACCCGACGACCGCGTAGCTGATCTCGTTGACCAGCTCGAACTGGAGCTGGGCGTTGAACTCGTCCTGCTCGACCTCGGACGCCGCCTCGATCTCGTTGGCCGACATCCACTCGCTCTCGAGCAGGCCGAACGTGTCGAACCCGCGAGCGATCTCCGTCCCGTAGATGAGGCCGTTGTACCAGTACGTGGACCAGAGGCCGCCCAGGTTGAGGCCCGTCGGGTTCGGGACGTTGATCGGCCCCCGGTCGAGGTAGGCGATCTCGACCGGGTTGGCCGTGTCGGTGAAGTCGATGATCGAGATCCCGCCCTGGTACCACGCCTGGGTCAGGATGTCTCGGTTCGGCACCGGGATGATCGACGAGTTGTGGGCTACGCAGTTCTCCTGCGATGTCTGGACCGCGGGCATCTTGTAGTAGCTGGCGAACTCCATCTGGCCGTCCTCGATGTCGAAGAGCGCGTCAGCGCCCCACTCCAGCCGGTCGGTGGCCCGGCAGCGAGGGCTCGTGCCACCGCCCCACTCGTCGGTGAACATCACCTTCGTGCCGTCGTTGTTGAAGGTCGCCGAGTGCCAGTACGAGAAGTTCGG
>JBQGDK010000335.1:0-2143 GCA_052039025.1 Actinomycetota bacterium | reverse complement strand
GAGCGTGACCCGGGTGTCGAAGGCCAGCGAGGCCAGGATCGCGCACTTCGCGGCGGCGTCGATCCCCTCGAGGTCGTCCGAGGGGTCCGGCTCCACGTAGCCCAGGCGGGTCGCCTCCGCCACCGCGTCGTCGAACGACGCTCCGTCCTCGGTCATCCGGGTGAGGACGACGTTCGTGGTGCCGTTCACGATGCCGAGGAGCCGCGTCAGGCGCTCACCGGGCAGCGACTCGATCAGCGGGCGGATCAGCGGGATGCCGCCGCCGACCGCGGCCTCGAAGTGGAGCCCCGCACCCGTGGCCGAGGCGGCCTCGAACAGCACGGGCCCGTGGGTGGCCAGGAGCTCCTTGTTCGCGGTCACCACGCGCTTCCCGAGCCGGAGGGCCTCGAGGATCGCGGCACGGGCCGGCTCGATCCCGCCCATCACCTCGACGACCACGCGGACATCGTCCGAGCGGACCACGAGGAGCGGGTCGTCAGTGAACCGGCCGGGGCCGAGCGGCAGGCCCCGCTCCCCCGCGGGGTCGCGAACCGCGACCCGGACCACCTCGATCGGCCGCCCGACCCGTCGCTCGACGTCCTCGCCGTGCTCGCGTAGAAGCCGGAGCACCGCCGATCCGACGGTTCCGGCCCCGAGCATGCCGATCCCGAGCGTCACAGCCACCGCCCCATCACGATCTCGTCCTCGTATCCGTGGCGCTTCTTCGAGTGACCGATCAACCGCCCCTCCTCCACGAAACCGAACCTCTCGTAGAGCCGCCGGGCCCGATCGTTGTGGGTATAGACCGTGCGCGCCAGATTCACCACGCCGGCCCACCGGGCCCACCGTAACAACGCGGCCTGGTGGGCCGCCCCGACGCCCCGGGACCGCCAGCCCGGGGCGACCATCATGCCGAGCGAGGCCACGTGCCGGGTCACCGGGTGCGGCTCCCGGGCTACCCCGAGGTTCCCGATCATCCGCCCCCCGGCCACGGCCACGATCGTGGCCGCGTCCCTCGTCCACGCGCGACGGTACCGTCGCCGCATGTCTCGGGTCGTCCACCGGACATCCTCGGTGCGGATGTACCTCTCCTCCGCGGCGACCTCGGCGAACAGACGCAACGCGTCCCTGGCGTCGGTGGGGCGGGCCGGCCGGATCTCCACACCCTGGGGCGGCGGTGCATCGGGCTCCGGCTCGCCGCCCGCCGGCCGGCTCACCCCTCCTCCTCGAGCCGCTCCATCGACTCCGGCGCGGTGACCCCGAGGAGGCCCAGGACGTTGGCGATCCCCTGTCGGGTGGCGGCGGCGAGGTGCAGGCGGGCCTGGGTCAGTGCGGCGTCCTCGGTGACCACCCGGCACTCGGTGTAGAAGCGATGGAAGCCGGCGGCCAGCTCTTCCGCGTACCGGGTGAGGCGGTACGGCGCCCGAAGGGCGGCCGCCACCCGAACCTGCTCGGGAAGGTCGGCGAGCTTGCGGAGCAGGTCGAGCTCGGTCTCGTGCACGAGCTTCTCGGGATCCACCCGGTCCAACGGCAGCATCGGCACGCCCCGCCCCTCGGCGTACCGGATCAGGCTGGCGATCCGCGCGTGCGCGTACTGGACGTAGTACACGGGGTTCTCGAGCGACTGCGACTTCACCAGGTCGATGTCGAAATCGAGGGCCGTGTCGGTCGATCGCGTCAGCAGCGTGTACCGGGCCGCGTCCGCGCCGACCTCGTCGAGCAGATCGTCGAGCGTGATGATCTCCCCTCGCCGGCGGCTCATCCGCACGGGCTCGTGGCCCCGGCGGAGGTTCACCAGCTGGTACAGGATGAACTCGGTGCGGTCGACGTCGTACCCGAACGCCTGCGCCGCGCCCTGCAGGCGCTTCACCGTGCCGTGGTGGTCCGCCCCCCACACGTACACGAGCCGGTCGTAGCCCCGGCCGAACTTCTCGAGGAGGTACGCGCAGTCCGCCGCGAAATACGTCGGCTCTCCGTTCGAGCGGATGAGGACGCGGTCCTTCTCGTCGCCGAAGCGCTCCGCTCGGAACCACACCGCGCCCTGGTCGTCGTAGGCCAGGTCCGCCCGGCGGAGGCGGTGGACGGCCCCATCGACGTCGAGGGTGGACTGATGGACCCACCGGTCGATCCGCACGTCCATGCGGCCGAGCGTTTCACGGATGCC
>JBQGDK010000334.1:0-1508 GCA_052039025.1 Actinomycetota bacterium | reverse complement strand
TGCTCGGCGCGGATCGGTGGGGGCTGGAGAACATCCGCAACCACGGCACCATCCCACCGCGCGGCACCGAGCTGTTCGTCGGGTTGATCCCCTGGGAGCAGGGCTCCGGGGGGCCGTGCCGGGTGATCGCCCGCTGGTAGGCGGTTCCCCGACGTGGCCCGGCACCCCGATCCGGTCGGATTCGGCGCACCGGGATCGAGTTGTCTGCGACCCGACGTGCCGCGGGTTGGGGCCTGATCGGGGCCGCGGCCCGCCCCACGGCCTTGACGGGGCGGCGACCGCGGCGTCTGCTGGTCCCATGGCCGGACCGGGGCTCCTCCGACGACTCCTCCGCCGCCTGCGCGGGCGGGTGCCGGCAGGCGGGGGCCGACGACGACCGGGGGAGGGTCCCCGCCGCGACGGCGGCGGAGCAGGGGTGCGCGAGCCGCGCCGACCGGGGCCCGGGCGTCCGAGCGCGTCCGCCGCCGCACCCCAGCCAGGCCCGCCGGAGTTCCTCGATCTCAGCGGCGACCGGCCGTAGACGCACCAGTGCCGGGTTGGGCCGAAGTGGCGCCCGGGGTATTCCAGCGCCGCTACCAGCCGCTCGACGTGAGCGTCTGCGTCGTCCGCGGGGCCGGCGGCCTGCTCGTGGTCGACACCCGGTCGTCGCACCGGGAGGCCGACGAGATCCGCGCCGATCTCCGCGAACTCGGCCACGTGCCCGTCCGTTGGGTCGTGAACACCCACGCGCACTTCGACCACACGTTCGGCAACGCGCGGTTCGGACCGGCCTCGGACCTCGCCGCCCCGATCTACGGCCACGAGCGCGTGCCGGCCCATCTCGACGAGTACGAGCGGCCGATGCTCGCCGACCGGGTCGCCCGGAGTGAGGAGCCGGTCGACGACTGGCGCGACGTGGTCATCACGCCGCCCTCCGTGCTCGTGGGCGACGCGATGACCGTCGACCTCGGCGACCGACCGGTCGAGCTGGTGCATCTGGGCCGTGGCCACACCGACAACGACCTGCTGGTACACGTTCCCGACGCACACGCGTGGATGGTCGGTGACCTCCTCGAGGAGTCCGGGCCGCCCATGTACGGGTCGGGCAGCTACCCCCTCGACTGGCCCGGCACCGTCGGAAGGCTGCGGGCGGCCCTCCGTACCGGAGATGTCCTCGTCCCCGGTCACGGGGCTGTGGTCGACGAGGCCTTCGCCGCCGCACAGCAGCTCCTGTTGCAGGAGGCGGCCGACCTGGTCAAGGCGCTGCACGTGGCAGGTGTCGAGGCCGAGTCGGCTGCTTCCGAGGCGAGTGACCGGTGGCCGTTCGCGGGGGAGGGGATGGCGGCGGCGCTCCGGGACGGGTACCGCCAGCTCGTAGCGGACGGGGCTGGTGGCGCCGGCCGCGGCGTTGGCGACGGCCGACTCCGGTCGGGCGGCTGAAGACCCCGGGTCCAGGGCCCGGTCCGACCTCGCGGCCCTCCTTCCGAGCGGCTGGGATCTTGCTGCCGGAAGTGGCGGCAAGATCCGAG
>JBQGDK010000333.1:0-11869 GCA_052039025.1 Actinomycetota bacterium | reverse complement strand
GGGGGGGACCGGGCGGGCCGTGACGGGGATGGCCGCGACGCTCGGGGCCCTCGAGGCGAACCGGGCCGAGGTCCTGGTCCTGTCCGAGGACCTTGGGGCGTCCGGGGTGCGGTGCGAGCGGTGCGGTCACCTGGCGGCCCGAGCGGACGGGCCCTGCGAGGCGTGCGGCGGCCCGGTCGTCCCGGTCCCCGACCTGGTCGAGGCGGCCGTGGAGCTGGCGCTTCGACACCGCACCCGGGTCGAGACCGTGGCCGACGGCGAGCCCCTAGCTCGCGTGGGCGGCATCGGCACGCTCCTGCGGTTCTGACTCGCGTGCGATCCGCCATCGGCATCGACATCGGCGGGACGAAGGTCGCCGGCCTGCGCGTGGGCGAGGACGGGACGGTGCTCGACCGGCGGGAGCGGCCCACCCCCGCGGAGGACGTGGGGGCCACGGTGGAGACCGTCGGCCGCCTGGCCGCGGAGCTCGCGGCCGGCGGCGGCGAGGCGATCGGGGTGGGGGCCGCCGGGATGGTCGACGTCACAGCCGGCGCCCTCCGCTCGGCACCGAACCTGGCGTGGCGGGAGGTGCCGCTGCGGGACCTGGTGGCCGACCGGACCGGCCTCCCGTGCGTCGTCGACAACGACGCGAACGTGGCCGCGTGGGGCGAGTACCGGTTCGGGGCGGCCCGGGGTTCCCGGCACGTGCTCGTCGTGACCGTGGGGACCGGGATCGGCGGGGGGATCGTGGCCGACGGGCAGCTGTTCCGGGGCGCCCACGGCTTCGCCGCGGAGATCGGGCACATCATCGTGGAGCCGGACGGCCCGCCCTGCGGGTGCGGGAACCGCGGATGCTGGGAGCAGGTGGCCAGCGGCCGGGCCCTCGACCGGCTGGCCCGGGCCGAGGCCGAGCGTGATCCGGCCGGCCGGATCGCCGTGCTGGCCGCCGGCGTGGAGCCCTCCGGCCGACACGTCTCCGAGGCGGCCCGCGAGGGCGACCCGGCGGCCACGGCCATCTTCGCCACGGTGGGTCGTCGGCTCGGCGAGGGGATCGCCGGGCTCGTGAACGTCCTCGACCCCGAGGTCGTGATCGTCGGCGGGGGGGTGGCCGAGGAAGGCGCGGTCCTCCTCGACCCGGCCCGGGCGGCGTTCCTCGAAACCGTCGAGGCGCCCCAGCACCGTCCGGAGGTCCCGATCCTGCCGGCGGCCCTGGGGAACGACGCCGGCGCGATCGGGGCGGCGGCTCTGGCGCTGGACCTGCGGGCGTGAACGTCGGCGTGGTCCTGCCGCTCTTCTCGGGCGACCCCGAGAAGGTCGTGGCCGCGGCCGTCGAGGCCGAGGCCCTCGGCTTCGACGGCGCGTTCGTCTTCGACCACTTCGTCCCGCCCGGCGGGGCGCCCGAGCGCCCCTCGCTCGAGGCGTTCGCCACGCTCGGGGCCGTGGCCGCGGCCACCGAGCGGATCCGGGTCGGGACGCTCGTGGCCCGGGCCTCGCTCCGGCCGGTGGGCCTCCTGGCGAAGTCCGCGGCGTGGCTCGACGCGGCCTCGGGGGGCCGGCTGATCCTGGGGATCGGGACCGGCGATCCCATCGACCGGCCCGAGCACCGCGCCTACGGGATCCCGATGCTCGGGAAGGCCGAGCGACGGGCCCACCTCGAGGAGACCCTGACCGCGCTGGGGGCCCTGTTCGACGGGGAGGCGTACCCGGGGGGCCCCATGGTTCCCGCGATCCGCGGGCCGCTCCGGCCGCCGCCGGCCCGCCGGGGCGGCCCCCCGGTGTGGGTGGGGGGACAGGCCGATCCGGTGATCAGGCTGGCCGGCCGGCTCGCGGACGGGTGGAACGGGTGGGGCCTCCCGCCCGAGGCCTTCGCGGCCCGCGCGGCCGTCCTGCGAGAGGCCGCCGGCCTCCGGGAGGTCCGGGCCACCTGGGCCGGGATCGCCCTCGCGGGCGCCGATCGGGCCGAGCTGGCGGCGCTGGAGGAGCGGCGGCGGGCCCGGGGGCTCGACGACGACGCCTGGACCGGCACCGCGGAGGACCTGGTCGGGCTGCTCCGGGAGCTGAGCGCCGCCGGGGCCACGTGGGCGGTCATGGTCCTGGCCGGGCCGGCCGACCGCCGGGCCCTGGTGGCCGAGCGGGTCCTTCCGGCCCTCCGGTAGAGGGCCGGATATCCTTTGGCCGGGCCGGCCCGCGGACGTAGGCTCGAGACCTCGAGGAGGAGGCTGACGTGAAGAGCGTGCTGATCATGGGCGCCGCCGGGCGCGACTTCCACAACTTCAACGTGGTCTATCGGGACGATCCGGACACCGAGGTGGTGGCGTTCACCGCCACCCAGATCCCGGGGATCGAGGGCCGGCGGTACCCGGCCGAGCTGGCCGGGTCTCGGTACCCCGACGGCATCGAGATCCGTCCGGAGGAGGAGCTCACGTCGCTGATCCGCGAGCGCGAGGTCGACGAGGTCGTGTTCGCCTACTCCGACGTGTCCCACGAGTACGTGATGCACCGTGGCAGTCAGGTCCTGGCGGCCGGGGCCAGCTTCACGCTCCTGGGCCCGGACGCGACCATGCTGACCTCGACGAAGCCGGTGGTGGCCGTGTGCGCCGTCCGGACCGGGGCCGGCAAGAGCCAGACCACACGGGCCGTGGTCCGGGCGCTCCGGGCGCAGGGCCACACCCCGGTGGCGGTCCGCCATCCGATGCCGTACGGGAACCTGGCCGCCCAGCGGGTCCAGCGGTTCGCCTCGTACGAGGACCTGGCGGAGGCCGACGCCACCGTCGAGGAGCGTGAGGAGTACGAGGCCCACCTGGCCGCCGGCACGATCGTGTACGCCGGCGTGGACTACGAGGAGATCCTGAAGGGCGCCCAGGCCGAGGCCGACGTGGTGATCTGGGACGGCGGCAACAACGACCTCCCGTTCTTCCGGCCGAACGTCCACATCGTGGTGGCCGACCCGCACCGCGCCGGGCACGAGACGACCTACCACCCGGGTGAGGCGAACCTGCGGATGGCCGACGTCGTGATCATCAACAAGGTCGACACGGCCGAGCCGGCGAACGTCGACCGGGTCGAGGCCACGACGCGTGAGCTCAACCCGAACGCCGTGATCATCCGAGCGAACAGCCCCGTGACCGTGGACGACCCGGCCGGGGTCGAGGGCAAGCGGGTGCTGGTGATCGAGGACGGGCCGACCCTCTCCCACGGCGAGATGACCTACGGGGCCGGCGTGGTGGCGGCCAGGGCTCACGGCGCCGCCGAGATCGTGGATCCGAGACCGTACGTGACCGGCTCGCTGAAGGGCGTCTACGAGAGGTACCCGGTCGGGCCGGTCCTGCCGGCGATGGGCTACTCGGACGAGCAGATCGACGAGCTGGAGCGGGCCATCGACGCCGCCCCGGTCGACGTCGTGGTGATCGCCACCCCGGTCGACCTGGCCAAGGTGGCCGACATCCGGAAGCCGTCGGTGCGGGTCCGGTACGAGCTGGCGGAGGCCGAGGGCTCGCCGACGATCGCGGACGTCCTGGCCGAGCGGATCGGGTAGGCGTGCCCCAGGCCGTGATCTGCGCGCTCGACGACGCCCCCGAAGCGCTCCAGGGTCGGGCGGGCACCACGATCGCCCCGTCCGAGTAGGCTCCGGCCGCGATGCGGCTCCGGGTCATGCTGTGGAACGTGCACGGCTTCCGGGCCGGCACGAGGCCGATCGCGGCAGCGGTCACCGACGCCGCTCCGGACCTCGTGCTCCTCAACGAGACGCGCTACCTCGGCTTCCGGCTCCGCCGGTTCGCCCGGCGGGCCGGCCTGGAGGGCGCGTCGGGGACCGGCCTGTGGCGGCCGATCCCGAACGCCGTTCTGGCCCGACGGCCGTGGCGGGTCGTCGACGGCGGGAAGATCGTGTTCCGCCGGACCCGGCGGACGATCCGCCGTGGCATCGTGCTGACGATCGTGGGCCGGGCCGGCACCCGGGCGTCGGCCGGCGCCGTGCATCTCGGGCTCTCGAGGGAGGAGCGGAACGAGCACGCCCGCGAGCTGACGGACCTGCTGGCCGGCCGCGAGCCGCTGATCCTCGGCGGCGACCTGAACGAGGGACCCGACGAGCCGGCCGTCAGGTGGATCGCCGACCGGCACTGGGACGCCGCCGCCGGGACCGGCCCGACGTTCCCGGCGTGGGAGCCCCGCGTCCGGATCGACTACCTGTTCGTCTCCGAGGGCGTCCGGGTGGAGCGGGCCTGGGTCGGCGGGGAGCGGTTCGCCGGGCTCTCGGACCACCTGCCGGTGCTGGCCGACCTCGAGCTGATCGGCTGACTACCCGGCGCCGTGGGCGGCGGCCACGGTCTCGGCGAACTCGTGGGTCCGCTCGAAGATCAGCTCGGCGTCGTGGTCGACCGTGGCCACGTGGGACGAGTTCGGGAGCCGGACCACCTCCGTCCGCGTGGACCCGACCCGCTCCAGGAGCCACCGGACGGTGCCCTTCGGCACGACGTGGTCCTCGGCCGACTCGAACACGAGGAGCGGCTGGCGGACCCCGCCGATGTCCCGGCTCAGCGTGCGGAGGGCGCCCCCCAGCTCGAGGAGCGCCCGCAACGGGATCCGCTCGGCCGGCAGCTCGTCCTCGCCGGGCTTGCGGATGTCGTTCCCGATGCCGGCCACCGGCGGGATGGCCCTCCAGTACCGGCGGTCGCGGAGGTAGGGGTTGACGACCGCGATGCCCTTCACCGTGTCGGGGTGGCGGGCCGCCAGGTGGAGCCCGATGGCGCCGCCGAACGAGAGCGCCAGGATCACCACACCCTGGACACGGGCCGCCAGATCCCGGAGAGCCCGCTCGGCCTCCGCGACCCAGGCCTCCCATCGATGGCGTCCGAGCTCCCGCCAGTCCCGCCCGTGTCCGGGGTAGAGCGGACAGGACACGGCGTGGCCGCGGGCGGCCAGCCACCCGCCCACGCGGCGCAGGGAGGCCGGGTTGCCGGTGAACCCGTGGAGCAGGAGGATCCCGATCGGGCCGCCCTCGAACGCGAACGGCTCGCACCCCTCTCGGATCGTCACCCCAGGATGGCCTCCAGTCGGGCGATCACCATGTCGGGGTCGAAGGGCTTCGGCACGATGTTCTCCCGGCCCACCAGGCCGATCACCTCGGGCGCCACCTCGGGCATCCCCGTGATGATCACCACGGGGGTCCGCTTCGTCTCATCCGCGGCCCGGAGCCGGCTCAGCATCCGCTCACCGCCAAGGTCGGGCATCACCAGATCGAGGACCACGGCGTCGGGATGGTGTCGGTCGAGGAGTCGGAGCCCCTCGGCCCCGTCCCTGGCCTCCACGACCTCGAACCCGCTCTGGGCGAGGGTGACCCGGACCAGACGGCGGACGGACTCATCGTCCTCGACGATCAGGACCTTCTTCCTCACGGGCGTGGCCTCCGGCTCAGCGCGGACGGCGGGAGGGGTTGCGGAACGCCTGCAGCACCACGTACAGAGCGAACAGGCCGGCCAGGGCGGTCATCCCGCCCACCAGGGCGATGAAGGACCATTCCAGGGTTCCCAGGGCCAGCACTCTCTCCCTCCGTGTTCCGTGGTGCCCCTCGGGCGAGTCTAATAGGGTAGAGGAAAGGTCGGGCCAGGAGGGCCGATGTTCTACTGGTTCATGAAGCACATCCTGCTGGGGCCGTTGCTCCGGCTGATCTACCGGCCCCGGGTCCGGGGGATCGCCAACATCCCCCGGACGGGTGGCTTCATCCTGGCCGCCAACCACATCTCGTTCGTCGACAGCCTGTTCATGCCCCTGCTGTGTCCCCGGCCGGTGGTGTTCCTCGGCAAGGCCGACTACTTCGAATCCTGGCGGACCCGTTGGTTCTTCCGGGGGGCGAACGTGATCCCGGTGCGCCGCCAGGGCGGCCCGGCCGGCGAGGCCGCCATCCTCGCGGGGATCGACGCGCTGAAGCGCGGGGACGCGGTGGGGATCTACCCCGAGGGGACCCGGAGCCCCGACGGCCGTCTCTACCGGGGGAAGACCGGGGTGGCCCGGATGGCCCTGGAGGCCCGGGTGCCGGTGATCCCGGTGTCGATCCGGGGCACCAGGGACGTCATGCCGCTCGACGCGAGGGTCCCCAGGCCGACCGGGAAGGTCCTGGTCGAGTTCGGGAAGCCGCTGTCGTTCGACCGGTACCACGACCGCCCCCGCGACCGGTTCGTGCTCCGCTCCGTGACCGACGAGATCATGTACGAGATCATGATGCTCTCGGGCCAGGAGTACGTCGACGAGTACGCGTCGAAGGTGAAGGCCCAGGCTGCCGGCGAGGCCCGCGACCGGGCCCCGGCGGCCGCGGCCAGGCCCGGCTAGGGTTCCCCGGCCCACCCCCGAGCCCGCTCCACCGCGCGCCGCCACCCCGCGTACCGCCGCTCGGCCTCGTCCCGGTCGCCGGGGACGAACTCGCGGTCGAGGGCCCAGGCGGCGGCCGCCTCGCGGTGGGAGGACCACACACCGGTGCCCAGGCCCGCCAGGAAGGCCGCCCCCATGGCCGTGGTCTCGAGGACCACCGGGCGGGGGACCGGCACGCCGAGGAGGTCGGCCTGGAGCTGGCACAGCGCGTCCATGGCGCTGGCGCCGCCGTCGACCTTCAGCGAGGTGAGGTCGGCGGCCTCGGCCATCGCGTCGACGACGTCGCGGGTCTGGTACGCCATGGCCTCGACCGCGGCGCGGATCAGGTGCGCCCGGCTGGTCCCCCGGGTGATCCCCACGATCGTGCCACGCGCGTATGGGTCCCACCACGGGGCCCCCAGGCCGGTGAGCGCGGGGACGAAATAGACACCGCCGGCATCGGGGACCGACGCCGCCACGGGGCCGGCCTCGGAGGGGGCGTCGAGGAGGCCGAGCCCGTCCCGGAGCCACTGGATCGCCGCGCCGGTGACGAAGATCGAGCCCTCGAGCGCGTACCGGACCCCGTCGGGCTCCGAGTACGCCACGGTCGTGAGGAGACCCTCGGCCCGCGCCGCCTCCGGACCGGTGTTGAGGAGCACGAACGACCCGGTCCCGTAGGTGTTCTTGGCGTCCCCGGGCTCGAAACAGGCCTGTCCGATCAGCGCGGCTTGCTGGTCCCCGGCGCTCCCGGCCACCGGGACCGCCGCGCCGAGGAACGCACCGGGGTCCGTGGTCCCGATGACGCCGCTCGAGGGCCGAACCTCGGGGAGCATCGACGGGGGGATCCCGAGCCGGTCCAGGAGCTCCCGATCCCAGTCGAGGCGGTGGATGTCGAACACGAGCGTCCGCGATGCGTTGGTGTGGTCGGTGACGTGGGCGGCGCCTCCCGTGAGCCGGGAGATCAGGTACGAGTCGACCGTGCCGAACGCGAGCCGGCCGGCCTCGGCGTCCGCTCGGAGGCCGCCGACGTGCTCGAGGAGCCAGGCCAGCTTCGTGCCGGAGAAGTAGGGGTCGATTACCAGGCCGGTGCGCTCGGCGACCCGCGCCTCCCAGCCCTCGGCACGGAGCTCCTCGCACAGCGGCGCCGTCCGCCGATCCTGCCACACGATCGCCGGGTGGGCCGGCCGGAGGGTGGCTCGGTCCCACACCACGGTGGTCTCTCGCTGGTTCGCGATGCCCACCGCGGCGAGGGCCGAGGCGTCCACGCCGGCGACGCCGAGGGCCTCCCGGGAGGCCTCCAGAGCGGCCGTCCACCAATCCTCCGGGTCATGCTCCACCCATCCCGGCCGAGGGAACAGCTGGGGGAACTCCCGGTACCCGCGGCCCCGGACGCCGCCCCCCTCGTCCACGACGAGGACGGTCACCCCCGTGGTGCCCGCGTCGATCCCGAGGACGGCCATGCCGCGGCGAGGCTAATCGGTCGCGGGGTGGGCCGCTACGCGGGACGGAGGATCTCGGCGTGGACGACGCCGACGCCCGGCAGCCCGATGTAGCTCGCCGCGGCCTCGGAGAGGTCGAGGACGCGGCCGTCGACGTATGGGCCCCGGTCGTTCACGAGCACCGTGGCGCACCTCCCCTGGTAGCTGACGTGGAGGAACGAGGGGAGCGGAAGCGTGCGATGGGCCGCGGTGAACAGGTCGGGGTTGAAGATGTGGCCGATCGCTGTGGGGTCGCCGGCGAACTCCTCGCCGTAGAAGGAGGCCTCCCCGGTGAACCCCCGGCCGATCGGCTCCAGATCGGGGGGGATGTCGCAGCCCCGGCCGCCCTCCGGCCCGAGGTACTCCAAGAGCTTCCCGAGCTCGCCGTCCACGGCGAGAAGGTCCTCCAGGCCCTCCTCGATTCCGGCGCCACCGAGGAGCAGCCTTCGAGCGGCCAGGAGGTCGTGGATCTTCCGACCGCTCGCTCGTGCGGCCGCCTCGGCCTCGGCCATGAGCAGCTCCATCACCGCGCGGATCTCGGCGAGCTCGGCCTGGTGGGCCGCGAGCTCGGCCTGGCGCGCCTCGATCTCTCGCCGGAGCTCGGTGATGCGGTCGAGCGCCTCGAGGGCCTCGGCGGCGTCGCCGACGCCCTGGCTCAGGGCACCCTCGATCATCTTCTGCCGAGCCAGGAAGTCCCACGGGTCGGTCGATCCGAGCAGCACGTCCATGAACGTCGCCGGCCCGGCGCGGTAGATGGCGTCGGCCCGGTTGTCGAGGAGCGAGCGGGCCCGGGCCACCTCGGCCTGCCGCAGGCCCTCCTGGAGGTACGCATCGGTCAGCCGATCGGCGGCCCGCTCGGCCCGGACCCGGGCCCGGGCGTATCGAAGCGACAGGCGAGCCAGCCCGGCCTCGGCCAGCGCGGCCTCGGCCCGGGCCGCTCGCCGTGCCCGCCGGAGCTCGTCGAGGTCGCTCGTCTGCGCCCCGGCCGGAGCCTGGGCCAGCAGGAAGCCCGCCAGGACGATGGCGCTCTTGCGCACGGTGCCTCCAGGGGGGATCCGTGGGGGGTACAGGGAAGGTATCGGCCCGGTTCGGGCCAATCTGGACTCCTAGAATGGCCCGGTGGCCAGGATCGGGGTGCTCACGGGCGGGGGGGACTGCCCCGGCCTGAACGCGGTCATCCGGGCGGTGGTCCGGAAGGGGGTGGAGCGGCACGGCCGGCAGATCGTCGGGTTCCGGGACGGGTACCGAGGCGTCCTCGAGGGGGACTGGGCCGAGCTCACCCCGGAGAACGCCCGGGGGATCCTCCACCGGGGCGGGACCATCCTGGGGACCTCGAAGATCAACCCGTTCCGGGCGGAGAAGGGGATGGAGAGGCTCCTCCGCAATCTGGAGGCCGCCCGGATCGAGGGTCTCGTCGTGATCGGCGGGGAGGGCACGCTCGGGGCGGCGGCCCGGCTGTCGAAGGAGGGCGTGAAGGTCATCGGCGTCCCCAAGACGATCGACAACGACATCGCGGCCACCGACTACACGTTCGGCTTCGACACCGCGGTGCAGGTGGCCACCGACGCCATCGACCGCCTCCACACCACCGCCGAGAGCCACAACCGAGTGATGGTCCTCGAGGTGATGGGCCGGAACGCCGGGTGGATCGCGCTCTTCGCCGGGCTGGCCGGGGGCGCCGACGTGATCCTGATCCCCGAGCACCCCTTCGACATCGACGAGGTCTGCGGCCACCTCCGCCACCGGAAGGTCCAGGGCCACCGGTTCTCGATCGTGGTCGTGGCCGAGGGTGCCGTCCCCCGCGAGGGGACCCTCCCGGTGCCGACGTACGAGCGCGACGAGTACGGGTGGCCGAAGCTCGGGGGGATCTCCACGATGATCGCGGCGGAGATCGGGCGGCGGACCGGGTTCGAGACCCGGGTGACGATCCTCGGCCACGTACAGCGCGGCGGGACGCCCACGGCCTTCGACCGGGTCCTGGCCACCCGCTACGGCGTGGCCGCGATCGACCTGGCCGCCGAGGGGAAGTGGGGCCGGATGGTGGCCCTGCGGGGCATCACGGTGGTGGACGTCCCGCTCGAGGAGGCCGCGGCCATGCCGAAGTACGTGCCGGACCGGCTCTACGAGGTCGCCGAGGTCTTCTTCGGGTAGGCTCCCGCCAGTGGCCACCGTTCGCTGCCCGTTCTGCGGCGATGACATCGTCCCGCTCCCGGTGGAGCCCGAGGGGGACGAGGGGCCCACGCTCTACGACTGTCCCTCGTGCCGGCGCCGGCTCACGGTCGAGGCCGTCGACGAGTACCTGGCGCTGGAGGAGGAGGAGGCCTCGGGCTAGGGCCGGGCTCGTGCCTCCCCTCGGAGCCGGGTCCTCTCCGGGCTCTCGCGGCGGGAGCGTGTACGCTCGGGCCCGATGCGCCCGGTCGATCTTCGATCCGACACGGTGACACGGCCGAGTCCGGCGATGCGCCGGGCCATGGCCGAGGCGGAGGTCGGCGATGACGTGTTCGGCGACGACCCCACGGTGAACCGGCTCCAGGAGCGGGCCGCCGAGGTCACGGGCAAGGAGGCGGCCCTGTACACCGTCACCGGGACGATGGCGAACCAAACCGCGCTCCGCACGTTCGTCCGCCACGGCCACGAGGTCGTGGCGGAGGCCACCGCCCACGTGATTACGGTCGAGAAGATCAGCGCGGCGACGCTGTCGGGCATCACCTACCGGCCGGTGTCGGCGGAGCGGGGGCTGATGACGCCCGAGCAGGTCGAGGAGGCCCTTCGGCCCGACCCACTCGACTCGCGGGTGGTCGACCTGGTGGCGGTGGAGAACACCCACCAGATCGGCGGCGGCTCCGTCCTGCCGCTCGACACGCTGCGGGGCATCCGCCGAGTGACCCGGGAGGCGGGCCTGCCGCTGTACATGGACGGGGCCCGGATCTGGAACGCTTCGGTGGCCTCGGGCGTGCCGGTCCGGGAGTACGCAGCCGAGGTCGATGCGTTGATGTTCTGCTTCTCGAAGGGGCTGGGTGCGCCGATCGGCTCGGTCCTGTGCGGGCCGACCGAGTTCATCCGCGAGGCCCGGCGGAACCGGCTCCAGCTGACCGGGGGGTGGCGCCAGGCCGGGGTGATCGCGGCCGCGGCGCTGGTGGCGCTCGAGGAGGGGCCGAAGCGGCTCGACCAGGACCACGCCCATGCCCGCCGGCTCGCCGAGGGCGTGGCGGACGCGGTTCCGGGGAGCCTGAAGCCCGAGGACGCCGAGACGAACATCGTGTTCGCGCACCCCTCGCCGCTGGGGATGACCGCGGCCGAGGCCGCCGAGCGGCTCCGGGGGGAGGGCGTGCTCGTCACGATCGTGGCGGGGAAGGTCCGGATGCTCACCCACGTCGACGTCTCGGCCGCCGACATCGAGACGGCGATCGAGGCGTGGCGGCGGATCGCCCGCTGACCCTACCGGGCGTTCCGGTCTCGGACCTTCCGCGTCAGCGGCAGCCCGAACCAGAACCACACCACCGCGGCGCCCGTGGCGCCCGCGGCGACGGCCGCCACGCCCACCCCGAAGATCACGTCGCCGATCAGGTACACGGCCCCGGCCACGGCGACGGCCAGAGCGGCCATGGCCACGATCGACAGCCGCGTGGAGGTGGTCAACAGCCGCTCCTTGTCGTAGTCCCGCCACCGGATCCGGTGGTACGCGGTCGGAGCGATGAGCAGGATCGAGGCCAGGGTCGTGGCCAGCAGGATCCCGAAGTAGAGATCCCGCTGGAACGCGCTCAGCTTGGCGAAGCCCTGGCTGAACGGGACCGTGAGCAGGAACGCGAACAGCACCTGAACCCCCGGCAGGGCCACCCGCAGCTCCTGGAGGAGCTCGCCGAGCTGGCGGTCGAGCCGCTCCTTCTTCGATTCGTCCGTCACGGCGTCAGGATAGCGACCGGCCGCCCGCGACCGGACGCGCCGCCACATCTCGCCCGGCAACCCCCCGCCGGGCGCCCCCGGGCGCCCCCCCCCCCCCGCGGCCTGCCGGTCGCTCGCCTGCCGCCGTGACGGATGACTCGAAGAAGGAGCGGCTCGACCGCCAGCTC
>JBQGDK010000332.1:0-1518 GCA_052039025.1 Actinomycetota bacterium | reverse complement strand
GGTCTCGTCGCAGATCAGCGACACCGCCTCAGGATGGTTGAGCTTCAGCCCCTTGGCCCTGCGTCGCCGGGCGAGTTCCGCCGCGCTCCACAGCAGCACCCGGTCCCGTTCGGTCTCGGTGAGTCGCGTGACGCCCTCCTCAGATCCGGAGCATTCTAGGTGAGGCGCATCGCCCCGGCGCGCCCACCCCCGCTGGGCCGGATGCTATCGTGGCCGCCTTCCCGAACCAGCGAGGAGTACCGATGCGAGTGGTGTACTCATCACGGCATCAGCTGCACAACCCGTCGACCGAGGTCCAGTTCGGGATCCCGATCCCAATGTACGAGGTCCCCGCCCGCGCCGAGTCGATCCGCGAAACCCTGGAGCGAGATGGGGGCTTCACGATCGAGGAGCCCACGGACCATGGCACCGCACCGATCGCAGCCGTTCACGACGAGGGGCTGGTGCGCTACCTCGAGGAGGCCTGGAGCGAGTGGAGGACGGCCTTCCGCGAAGCACCGGCGATGTTCCCCGACACCGTGCTCCACCCGGCGATCCGCGAGGGGATGGGGCCCGCTCCGGAGCCCAAGAACCCCCTGGCCCGCCTCGGCTACTGGACCTGGGAGACCATGACCCCGGTGGTCCCCGGGAGCTACGAGGCGGCGCGAGCCTGCGTGGACGTGGCTCTCACGGCCGCCGACCTCGTGCTCGCGGGGGAGCAGGCCGTGTACGCGCTCTGTCGTCCGCCGGGGCATCACTCGCCCCGACGCGCCTTCGGCGGCTACTGCTTCTTCAATGCGGCCGCGGCGGCGACGCACTACGTCGCGGAGCGGGCGGGTGAGGCCGTGGCGGTTCTCGACGTCGACTATCACCACGGCAACGGCACCCAGCAGATCTTCTACGACCGGCCGGACGTCCTGTACTGCTCGATCCACGGTCATCCCGACCACGCCTACCCCTACTTCACCGGCTGGGAGGAGGAAACCGGGACGGGGAAGGGCGAGGGCTACACGATGAACATCCCGCTGCACGCGGGCTGCACCGACGAGCAGTACCTCGAGGCCCTGGAGCGGGCCCTCGACAGGATCTCGGACCACGAGGGGTCCGTCCTCGTCGTCTCGCTGGGGTTCGACACCTACGGGCAGGACCCCATCGCGAACTTCGCCCTTACCACGGCCGTGTACCACGAGGTCGGGAAGCGAGCGGCCGCCACCGGAAGGAGCCTGCTGATCATCCAGGAGGGCGGCTACTTCGTCCCGCAGCTCGGCCAGAACGCTCGCCAGTGGCTGCGCGGCGCCGAGGGGCGGTCGCTCGAGCTGGGCCCGGCGCTATAGTCGGAACGATGCCCCCGACGCTTCGCCTCGCGCTCGCCCAGGTGCGCTCGGCGTACGGCGACAAGGACGCGAACCTCGCGCGTGCCGAGACGGCCATGCGGGAGGCTGCGGATCGCGGGGCCGACGCCATCCTCTTCCCGGAGATGTTCCTCACGGGCTACTTCGTGTGGGACCGGGTCAGAGAGCTCGCCGAGCCCCTCACCGG
>JBQGDK010000331.1:0-4660 GCA_052039025.1 Actinomycetota bacterium | reverse complement strand
GGGGCGCTCGGCGCGCTCTCGGGACCGCTCCACGGCGGCGCGCCCAGCCGGGCCCTCGACATGCTCGACGAGATCGGCACGCCGGAGCGAGCGGACCGGTGGCTCCGAGGGGCCGTGGAGGCCGGCAAGCGGCTGATGGGGTTCGGCCACCGCGTGTACCGGACCGACGACCCTCGCTCGGTGATGCTCCGCGACGTGGCCGAGTCGCTCGACGGTGACCGGGTCGCGTTCGCCCGGCAGGTCGAGACGAGGGCCGTCGAGGTCCTGCGCGAGCTGAAGCCGGGCCGAGAGCTGTACCCGAACGTCGAGTTCTACGCGGGGATCGTCATGGACCTGATCGGCATGCCCCGGGAGCTGTTCACGCCGACGTTCGCGGTCAGCCGCGTCGTGGGCTGGTGCACGCACGTGATGGAGCAGGCCGCCGACAACCGGCTGATCCGTCCCGGCGCGAGGTACGTGGGACCGGAGCCCCCCCAGCCCGTGCCCGTCTGAGGGCTACGGCCCGAACTCGGGGATCGACACGATCGCCTGACCGTCGCCGCCGCCGTTGCCAGCCACGCCGGCCGCGGTGGCCCGCCGGGACTCCAGCTCCTGAAGGACGTCGCGGGCGTGGTCCACGCACACCACCACGAGGTCGCCGGGCCGGCTCCGATCGAGGGCCCGTCGCACCGCCTCCCTTTCCTCGATGACGATCTCCGCGCTCCCGGCTCGGGCGCCCGCCCGCATGGCCTCCTGGACCCCCTCCATGATCAGCGCGGCGGTCTCTCCACGCTTCCGACCTCTGGTCCGCTCGTCCTCGCGGATCACGACGTCGTCGAAGTACCGGGCCGCCACCCGTCCGAGCTCGCGCATGTCCTCGTAGCGCCGGTCGCCCGGCGTGGCGATCACCCCCACCCTGAGGTTCGCCGACCACGACACGGCCCCCGGGGCGGCCGGGCCGGTCGGCGCGGCGGACGTGACCCGCTCCACGAACTCCCCGACCGCCTCGAGGCCGTGAGCGTTGTGGGCGTAGTCGATCAGGATCTTCAGCCCGTTCACCTCGACGAGGTTCAGCCGGCCCGGCGCCTGGAAGATCGAGGTCGTGAAGGTCCGGAGCCCCTGGCGGATGTCGTGGAGGTGGGCGCCGGCGGCGTGGGCGGCGGCGGCCGCGGCCATGGCGTTCTGCACCATCATCCGGGCCCGTCCCTCGAACGTCGCCGGGAGAAGGTGGGTGTACGCGATCGGCATCGTCCGGCGACCCTCACGGATCGCGATCCGCTCGCCCCGCTCGTCTCGGTCGAGGACGACGGCCTTCCGCCCGCGCCGGACCCACCGCTCGACCAGCGGGTTCGACTCCTGCATCGAGAACAGGATCACCGTGCCCGGGCAGTGTCGGCGCATGTCGGCGACGAGGGGGTCGTCGGCGTTCAGGACCGCGAACCCGGTCCGGGGGACGGCCTCGACGACCACCCTCTTCACGTCGGCCAGCTGCTCCAGCGAGTCGATCTCCTTCAGCCCGAGGTGGTCGCCGGTGACGTTCAGGACCACGGCCACGTCGTTCCGGCCGTAGCCGAGGCCCTCGCGAAGGATGCCGCCCCGGGCCACCTCGAACACCGCGAAGTCCACTCGCGGGTTCTGGAGCACCATCTGCGCCGACTTGGGCCCGCTGGCGTCGACCTTCCGCACCAGCCGCTCGTCGATGTAGATGCCGTCGGTCGTGGTCATGCCGACCTTCCGCCCCATCCGCGTGAACACGTGGGAGATCATCCGCACGGTCGTGGTCTTTCCGTTCGAGCCCGTCACCGCCACGATGGGGATCCGGGAGGGCGTCCCCGGCGGGAACAGCACGTCGATCACCGGCTTGGCCACGTACTGGGCCTCGCCCTCGGTTGGGTGTGTGTGCATCCGGAAGCCGGGGGCCGCGTTCACCTCGACAATGGCCCCGCCGGTCTCGCGAACCGGCTGGGAGATGTCCGGCGTGAGGAAATCGATCCCGGCCACGTCCAGGCCGACCACCCGGGCGGCCTCCTCCGCGACGTCCACGTTCTCCTCGTGCGCCTCCCAGGTTCGGTCGATCGAGATGCCGCCGGTCGACATGTTGCCGGTCTGGGCAAGCTTCACCGTCCGCCCCTCGGGCGGGACGTCGTCCATCCCGAATCCCTGGGCCCGGACCAGCTCCTCGGCGGATCCGTTCACGGAGATGCGGGTCAGCACCTTCTCGTGGCCGATACCCCGGCGAGGGTCCTGGTTCGCGATCTCCACGAGCTCGCGGACCGTGTGCTCACCGTCGCCGACGATGTGGGCCGGCACCCGCTGGGCGACCGCGACCATGTGCCCGCCGACGACCAGGACGCGGTAGTCGTTCCCCTCGACGAACGACTCCACGACGACCACCCCCCGGCGGGACTCCTTCACCGCGCGCTCGAACCCCGCCCGGACCGCCTCGGCGTCGCGGAGATCGAGGCCGACCCCCCGGCCGTGGTTGCCGTCGAGCGGCTTGGTGACCACCGGGAAGCCCATCCGCTCCGCGGCGGCCACCGCTGCCTCGGGGTCGCGCACGATCTCGGACCGGGGCACCGGCAATCCGGCCGCGGCCAGGAGGCGGTTCGTGAGGTTCTTGTCGGAGGCGATGTCGACGGCCAGCGCCGAGGTGTTCGAGGTCATCGTGGCCCGGATCCGTCGCTGGTACCGCCCCTGGCCGAGCTGGACCAGCGACTGCTCGTTCAGCCGGATGAACGGGATATCGCGGCCCACGGCCTCGTCGACGAGGGCCCGGGTGGAGGGGCCGAACGCCCGGCGCTCGGCCAGCAGGATCAGGTCCTCGAGCTCCACCAGGAAGTCGAAGGTGGGATCGGGCTCCACGAGGTGGTTCACCAGCCGGACCGCCAGGTTCCCGGCCTGGAGCCCCACCCGCTCCTCGCCGTAGCCGTAGATCACGTTGTAGGTGCCGGCCTCCGCGGCGCTCCGGGTCTTGCCCCGGTAGACGTGCGCGCCGGTCTCCCGCTGGAGGGCGATCGCCACGTGCTCGGCGACGTGGCCGAGCCACGTCCCGTCCTCGAGTCGCTCCACGAAGCCCCCCGGTCGCCCCAGCGAGCAGGAGTGCTCGCGCAGCCCGGGCAGCAGCTCGAGGAGAGCCTCGTTGAAGCCCGCCAGCGAGTGCGACGGCCAGTGCTCCAGCGAGCCGAGATCCACGAGCAGGCGGATGCACGGCTCGTAGGACCAGTAGTTCGGGCCCCGGAACACCTGGGTCTCCAGGATCCGGAGGTCGGGCCGAGGGGCCGGCTTCTCCGAGGCCGGCTCCCGACGGACGCGCTCGCGCTCGGCCCTGCTCCGGGTCACTCCGACGCCTCCAGCTCGCGGTCCTCGGGCGGCTGGATCAGGGTCCGGGCCCGAAGGTCGAACCACGAGCCGGTGGGCAAAGCGTGCACCACGGCCCCGGACACCATCATCGGCCGGTGGCCCTTGGTCTGGTGGGCGTCGGTGACGACGTCGCGGCCGTCGACGACCGTGACCGAGCCGCGACCGAGCACCTCCAGCGTGCGGTCGGGGTGGATGATCGCGGCGGTGTCCTCGTCGAGGCCGATCCCGAGGAGCCGGGGAGAGAGCGCCACCGCGGCCAGCAGCCGCCCCCACCGCCCCCGCTGCTCGAAGTGCTGGTCGACCACCACGCCCTCGACGAGCCCGAGGCCCGCCGACAGGTTGATCATCCGGTGCTTCGGGCTCGCCCCGGACCGGCCGAATGCCACCATGTGCGCGGCCACCGCGCTGGCCCCGGCCGAGGTTCCGGCGACCACCGCGCCCCGGTCGTGCGCCGAGGCCAGGGCGTCCTCGAGCCGGGTCCCGCCCACCACCGAGACCAGCCGGAGCTGGTTCCCCCCGGTGAGGAACACGCCGGTGGCCTCGTGCACGGGGGCCATGATCCCCGGCTCGTTCGCCTCCTCCCGCTCCAGGGGGCACAGGCCCATGACCCGGGCCGCGCCGAGCTCGGTGAACAGCTCGGCGTACCGCGCGTTGGCCCGTTGCCCGAACGTCGAGGCCGTGGCGATGACGGCGATCCGGGAGTCCGAGCCGCCGGCGAGCTCGACGAAGCGCGTCAGGATGGCCCGGTCCCTCCGCTTGTCCTCGGCGCCACCGATGATCATCACCGGTCCGGCGGTGCTTCGGACCGGTCGAGGAGACGGGGAATCGGCCGAGCTCATCGAACCATTGTAGGCCCCGGGTCTCGGCCCGGCCGCGGATCAGGGAGTGTGGTGGGCCTAGTCGCCGGCGCAGGAGCCGGCCTGCTCGGCCGAGCTGAGCTGGTCGCCCGGGTCGATCTCGTAGGTGTCGTTCCCAGCGCCCCCCGCCGCGATGTCGTTTCCGCCCACGTTGTCGACCGTGTAGAGGCAGTCGCGGCCCGAGCCGCCGTTGAGGACGTCGGCTCCGCCGAAGCCCCGCAGGATGTCGTTCTTCTCGCCCCCGGAGAGCCGGTCCGGGCCTCCGTTCCCGTCCAGCACATCCTGCCCACCGCCTCCGGATCCCCGGTCGCGACCGGGTCCGAGGATGATCACGTCGGCGCCGCCTTCGCCGAAGGCGACATCGTTGCCTCCCTTTCCCTTGATGAAGTCGTCGCCACCTCGTCCGCAGATGATGTCGGTGCCGGCCGTGCCGATCAGTCGGTCGTCGGCGCTGGTCCCGGTGA
>JBQGDK010000330.1:0-4676 GCA_052039025.1 Actinomycetota bacterium | reverse complement strand
CGACTCCAGCCGCTCCACGCCTCAGGCCCTCCCCAGCACGAAGGGGAGCAGGTCGGCCCCTCCCCAGACGTCGCCCAGCGCGCGGGCCACGGTCACCCACTGTCGCTTGTGATCCGCGAGCGCCGCATGCCCCTCGTCCGTGATCGCGTAGTACCTGCGGCGTCGCCCCTCAGGTGGGGTTCGCCACGTCCTGGTCACGTACCCGAGCCGGTGAAGTCGGTGGAGAAGGGGGTAGAGCATCCCATCGGTCCATTCGAGCTCGCCTTCCGACAGCTCCCGGACCCGCTTGAGTATCGCGTACCCATAGCTCTCGCCCCCTGCCAGGATCGCCAGGACCAACGGCGTCGACGACGCCGCAACGAGATCCTTGTCGATCTGCATCAGACCCTCGAACCCTTCACCGAACCCAGGGATACCTTGTTGTGCGATGTATTGAACCACGAGATACCCTGAAGCGCAAGGTAGCCGTGTGCATGGTGAAACTTCGGCACCGAGGCGGAGGAGATGGACCTCCTGCTCGACCGGCCGCCGAGCTCGGCTCGACGCTCGACGCGACCTCCGCCCCGTCGCGCCCCGGTGGCGCGCCCAGCTCGTCCTACGGGAACGGTGGCGGGATGAACGTGAAGGGCGTCGGACTATGCAGAACGATGATGAACGACTTGTTCTCCTGGACGAGGTTCTCGTCGGTAGTGAACACACGAGCGACGCATCTGAGACCCGGCCCCGATTCGTCGTCGGACACCGTCTGCACGAAGGCGAATCCCACCGAGGGGATTCCCCCAGTGAGGGCGATCGTCGCCGAGGCGACCCTTGGCTCACACGATCCGGAGTCGATCCCGCCGAAGTCGATCAGATAGACGCCGGTGCCGCTCTTGCGTCCCTGGGTCTGAAAACCGGTGCAGTTGAAGCTGGAGGTGAGGTTGGTGTAGGAGGAGCCGAGGCTCGCCGGGACCTCCGCCCATCCCTGAATCGCGCCGTTTTCGCATCGGTCCTGGAAGGCTGTGGAGTTCTTCCCGTCGAGCTTGTCGGCGTCGGCGGCTTTGCCGCCGGCGGCGAGGAACGCGGCAGAGTCCTGGCCGTCGAGCCGGTCGGAGTCCGAGGCCTTCTCGCCGGTGTCCAGGAACGTGGTGTCCGCTTCGGCGCGGGGGTAGAAGCGGGCGTCGGCCTCCGCTCGGGGATAGAAGAGCTTGACGGCCTTCTTCTTCGTCAGGAATCTATTCGCGGCTGTGGCTGGAGCGACCGAGATGAGCGCTCCCGCCGTCAGGAACGCCGACACCAGCACCGCGACGCCTCTGCCTCCTCGCCCGGAGGTCCTTCCACCCATGACGCACCTCCCTGCCGACTCGGTCGATGCTGAACCCCGACCCTTCGGGTCGGCTTAAGGCGGGTCGGCGACGCCGTCGCATCGTTGCTCGTGCGTCTCGGGGGACCAGCGTCTGGGGCCCGGCAGCGACCGGAGCTTCGGCGGGGGAGGGAAGGGTCGAGCCCTTCGTTAGCCCGGGTGTCGGGCCCACGTCATCACGGCCGGGGTGCGGTCGACGAACGCCTCTGCGTCGAGGCGCTCGAGGCGGGCCCGGGCCCCTGCGATGCACGCCGCCCGGGCCTCGGGGGCCAGAGCCTCGAGCCGTCGCTTCGGGTGGCCGAGCCGGAGCCGACGCGTGACGAACTCTTCGAGGTCGGTGCGCTCCTCGGCCCGGACCGTGGCCGTGCGCTCGACCTCGAATCCGGCGCCGGCGAGCAGGCCGGCCAGCTTCGGCTCGGTGTCCATGAGGTCGTGGTGGGCGGGGACCGGGTTGTCGGCCTCGGCCCCGAGGCGGTCGAGCTCCTCGATCCACACCTCGAAGGCCTCGAACGGCTCGGGCTCGCCCCAGGTGGCCACGCCCAGGGCACCGCCGGGCCGGAGGACCCGGCGGGCCTCTGCCAGGCCGGCCCCCGGCTCGGGAAGGTGGAACAGCATGAAGGCCATGGAGACGGCGTCGAAGGCGCCGTCGGCCAGGCCGAGGCGTGAGGCGTCGGCCACCAGGCGGGGGAACTCCGGCGAGGCCAGGGCGATCATCCCGGGGGCCCGGTCGGCCCCGACGACCAGCGCCCGCGGGGCCCGGGCCCGGATCTCGGGGAGGAGGAAGCCGACGCCGGCTCCGAGGTCGAGCACCCGTCGCGCGTCCGCGAGCGCCATGCCGTCCAGGAGCCGCGCCCCGAGGGCCCGGAGCAGCGGCGCCCAGTGCTCCAGGTAGGCCGCGGCGTCCTCGGAGTACCGGTGCGCGGTCGCGCCGACCTCGTCCACCGGCCGAGCCTACGACGGCCCGGCATCCCCCGATCGGGGGAGCTCGAAATCCCCCGACGAACCGCCCGTCCGGGCGATGTGCGAGCCGGCGGCCCCGCGGTACCGTCTCCTCGCACGCGGCCCGCCGGAGGTCCTCCCCCCTCCTCCTTCCCCGCCTCGGGCTGGAAGGAGGAGGAGGAGATGCACGAAGCGAGCATCGTGCTGGGACTGGAGGACCCGGCGGTTCAGGAGGAGGTGCTCCACTTCCTCGATCGCCTCCCGCGGCTGCGAGTCGTGGGCGCCGCGGACGACGTTTCGGGGTTGAGCCGCGCGGTCCGCGATCACCGCCCCGACGCGGCCGTGGTCTCGCCCGGCCTCCTCGAGGGCGGCGATCTCGACGGCGCCGCCCTCCTGGTCGTGGCGGCGAGGGAGACGACGGCCACGCTCTGCGCCGCGATCCGTGCGGGGGCCAGGGGCTTCTACCTCTGGCCGGAGGAACGCGAGAGGCTGGCCCGCGACGCCGAGCGCGGCGCACGTCCGCGACCCGACGAGCGACCGACGGCCGGGCGGGTCGTGGCGGTGTTCGGCCCTCGCGGCGGCGTCGGGGCCACGTTCCTGGCCACGAACCTGGCGGCCGCCTGCGCGGCCCGGGAGGCGGACACGGTCCTTGCCGACCTCGACCCGTTCTTCGCCGACGCCACGACCGCGCTGGGGATCGAGGATGGATCGGTCCCCACGATCGCGGAGCTGGCTCCCGTCGCCGACGAGCTCACCGGCGAGCACCTCGAGCGGGTGCTCCACCGCCATCCCATCGGGTTCGCGGTCCTGCTGGCCCCGCATCGTCCCATGGACCGAGGGCTCGACGCGGGCGTGGTGTCGGCTTCGGTGCGGGCTCTGCGGGCCAGGCACGAGGTCGTGGTCCTTCACCTGCCGCGGGCGCTCGACGAGCCGACCAGGGCCGCGCTCGAGGAGGCGGACCACGTTCTGCTCGTGGTGACCCTCGATGTCCTGGCGCTCCGGGACGCCCGTCGGGCCTTGGACGTGCTCCGGTCATCGGGGCTCGAGGGGCGATGTCGGCTCGTGCTGAATCGGGTGGGCCGGGGCGAGATCGTGCCTGACGACGCCGAGCGGGTCCTCGGCCTCCGCCCGGTGACGATGATCCGGGAGGATCGGGCGGTTCGCCGCGCGCAGGACCGGGGCCAGGTGGTCGTGGGACGGTCCACGCCGGCGGCCCGTCGGGTCGTGACGCTGGCCCGACGGATCCTCGAGGAGGCGGAGCGCCCGTGACGGTGAGGTGGCACCCGGCCGGCGGCCGCGGTCGCCTCAAGTCGCTCGTGGCCGAGCGGGTCCGGGACCGGATCGACCCGGGCGAGCTCGCCGACGTCTCCGCCTCCCGGCGGCGGCTCCGTGTCCGCGAGGAGGCCCTCGGGGTCCTCCGCGAGCACCGGGTGGTCCTGCCGGTCCGCGAGCTGACGTCGCTCGTCAACGAGGTCTCGGACGAGGTCGTTGGCCTCGGTGCGATCGAGGGGCTCCTGCGCGACCCCGAGGTCACCGAGGTCATGGTGAACGGCCCCGACGACGTATTCGTGGAGCGGAAGGGGCGGATCGAGAGGGTGGAGGGCGGCCTATTCGAGGGGGAGGAGGCCGTCCTTCACCTGATCGAGCGGATCGTGGGGCCGCTGGGCCTCCGGGTCGACGAGTCGTCGCCGTACGTGGACGCCCGACTTCCGGACGGCTCGAGGCTCCACGCGATCCTCCCGCCCCTTTCGCTCTGCGGTCCCGCCGTGACCGTGCGAAAGTTCGGGCTCAGCCCGCTCGGACCAGACGACCTCGTGCGGCTGAGGACGGTGTCCGAGGAGACGCTCGACGTCCTCGGCCGGGCCGTGCGAGAGCGTGCCAACATCCTCATCTCGGGCGGTGCCGCCTCGGGGAAGACCACGCTGCTCGGCGCGCTCGCCTCGTTCATCCTCCCGGCCGAGCGGATCATCACGATCGAGGACGCCGCCGAGCTCCGGCTGGCCCAGCCGAACGTGGTGCGGCTCGAGGCCCGCCCGCCGAACGTCGAGGGGAGCGGGGCCGTGACCGTGCGAACGCTGGTTCGGAACGCGCTTCGGATGCGACCGGATCGGATCATCGTGGGCGAGGTCCGCGGGGGCGAGACCCTGGACATGCTCCAGGCGATGAATACCGGCCACGAGGGGTCGATGTCGACCGCCCACGCGAACTCACCCCTCGATCTCCTGGCTCGGATCGAGACCATGGCCCTGATGTCCGACGTCGATCTGCCGGTGGGCCACGTCCGCGAGCAGATCGCCTCGACGATCGACCTCCTCGTGCACACCGCCCGGCTGAGCGATGGTCGCCGCGTGGTGTCGAGGGTCGCCTCGGTGGAGGGGATCGCTGCGGGTCGACC
>JBQGDK010000329.1:0-3971 GCA_052039025.1 Actinomycetota bacterium | reverse complement strand
TGGTCCGTAGGGAGACCCCGGGCTCCTTCGACGACGTTACGCGTAGGTCCAGTCGGGGCGCTTCTTCGCGTACCCCTCGTCGTAGGTGAACCGGGCGGCGTCCTCGTCCCAGTCCACGATCTTCGGGAGCACCAGCCCGCGTGCCGACGGGCACGCCCTGCCGGCGTGGGCCCGGAACTCCTCCTCGAACGTGAGGAACAGGCTCTGCATCAGCAGGCTGGTCCCGGTGGGGAGTGCACACTTCTGCCCGTCGGTGGCCCCCCGGGCCCTGACCAGGGCCTCCTCGAGATCAGCGGCCGGGTCACCGCGCTGAAGCGCCTCCAGGAACTCCACCACGTCGCCGGAGTTCAGCTTGCACGGCGGGCACTGGGCGCACGACTCGACGTGGAGGAACCGGCAGAACAGCAGGGCCGGCTCCACCACGCACGTGGTCCGGTCGTACACCGCGAACCCGCCGGCGCCGAGGCCCGAGCCGACCGCGGCCATGGCCTCGAAGCTCAGCGGCGTGTCGAGCTGGGACTCCACCAGGGCCGTGGCGGAGGCCCCCGGGAAGATCACCTTGACCCCCTCGGGCACGCCGCCGGCCGCGTCCAGGAGCTCCCGGAGCGGGGTCCCCATGGGGAGCTCCCACACCCCCTCGCGCCCCACATCGCCGGCCACCGTGAAGCACATCGTCCCCGGGGAGGCCTCGGTCCCCCACTGCCGGAGCCAGTCGGGGCCCTCGGCCAGGATGTGGGCCACGTTCGACAGCGTCTCCACGTTGTTCACCGCGGTGGGGTTCTCGTCCGGCGGTTTGGCGAACAGCCCCCAGTAGTACGGGCGGGCCACCCTCGGCAGCGGCTCCCGGTTCTCGATCACCTCGAGGAGGCCGGTCTCCTCGCCCAGGAGGTAGTGGTCGGGCCCGGCCACCAGCTCGACGCCTGTGGGCAGGGCACCTCCCCGCTCCATCTCCTCCAGGGCCCGGGACAGCGTCTCGAACTCCCGGGTGAATGCCTCCTTGAGCCCGATGTAGGCCTTCTCGGCACCGGTGGCGTGACAGGCGATCTGGATCCCGTCGATCACCCGGTACGGGTTCCGGCGGAGCAGGACCCGGTCCTTGAACGTGGCCGGCTCCCCCTCGGCCGCGTTGCACACCACGTACCGCGGCCCGGTGCCGGTGTGGAGCGCGGCCCACTTCCGCGCCGTGGGGAACCCGGCCCCGCCCCGGCCCCGCAGGCCGGACAGGGCCACCTCCTCGATGACCTGGTCGGGGGCCATGGCCAGGGCCCGCTCCAGCCCCCGCCCCCCGCCGTTCGACACGTACTCGTCGAACGAGGAGGCCTCGAACTCGAGGAGTGCCATCCCGGCCATCCTCTCACCTCGAGTCGGGGCGCCGAGCGAGGTCCTCGACGTCAGGGAGGTTCGACTTCCTGGAATAGGATGGGCACCTCGAGGGAGGAAGGATGGCCAGACAGCTGACCCGCTCGACCACCGACCGGCGCATCGCCGGGATCGCCGGCGGGATGGCCGACTACTTCGGGGTCGACCCGACCCTGGCCAGGGTGGCCTGGGTGGTGGCCGGTATCTTCGGCTGGGGGATCCTGGCGTACCTGATCCTGTGGGTGGTCATCCCGAAGGGGCCGACCTCGGGCCCGGCCATCCACATCGCCGAGGAGCGGTACGCCCGGGGGGAGATCAGCTCCGAGGAGCTCGACCGGATCCGGCGTGACCTGGAGCGGGCGACGTGATCGCGCACCACGGCTCCTGGTGGGGTGGAGGCTGGGGCCTGCTCGGCGCGCTGATCATGATCGCCTTCTGGACCCTGGTCGTCGTGCTCATCATCGGCCTGGTCCGGGGAGGGCGAGGCGCCGGCGATCGGACATCGGGGTCGGCGATCCACATCCTGGAGGAGCGCTACGCCCGGGGGGAGATCGACCGGGAGGAGTTCCTGGAACGCCGGGCAGCCCTGTCCCGGCGGGTGGATCCCTCCGAACCCCCGGCGACCTGATCGCGGGCCGCGCCAGCGATCGAAGCGACCATGAACGACACCGGAGCGACGCTCGATCCAGGAGTGGTCACGGCCTTCCGGGAGGGGTTCGGGGGGGAGGTCGTGCTGCCCGGCGATGACGGCTACGAGGCGGCCCGGATGGTGTGGAACGCGGCCGTCGATCGCCATCCGGCCGTGGTGGTCCGGCCGGCCGGCGTCGAGGACGTCGCTGCCGCCGTGCGGTTCGGCCGCGAGCACGACCTCGTGATCGCCGTGCGCTGCGGCGGGCACAGTATGGGCGGGTTCTCCACGTGTGACGACGGGATCGTCATCGACCTGTCCGCGATGCGGGGCGTGGCCGTCGATCCCGAGGCCCGCACGGCCACGGTGCTCGGCGGCTCACTCCTCGGCCACCTCGACCGCGAGGCCCAGCGGTTCGGCATGGCCTGCCCGGTGGGCGTCGTCTCGCACACCGGTGTGGGCGGGCTCACCCTCGGCGGCGGGATGGGTCGCCTCCAGCGGAAACACGGGTTGACCATCGACAACCTCCGCTCGGTTGAGCTCCTCACCGCCGATGGGCGGCTCCTCCGAGCCAGTGAACAGGAGAACGCCGACCTGTTCTGGGGCGTCCGGGGCGCGGGGCCGAACTTCGGCATCGTGACCTCGTTCGAGTTCGGCCTCCACCCGATCGGTCCGGGGGTGGTCCAGGGCTGGACGTCCTATCCGATCCACCGGGCCCACGATCTCGCCGTCCGGTTCCATGAGGTCGCCACGGCGGCCCCCGACGACGTGTTCGCCAGCTTCGCACTGGCCATCGGCGGGCCGGACAGCCCGTGGCCCGCGGGCCGAAGGGTGGTGGTCCTCGGCGGCGCGCACTTCGGCTCGCCCGGCGCTGCCGAGCGCGACCTCCGCCCCCTCCGCCAAGGCGATGCCCTCAGCGACTCGATCCAGCCCAAGACCTACCTCGAGATGCAGGGCGCCGACGACGAGACCTTCGCCTGGGGGAACCGGGTCTACACGAAGGGCGGATACATCGACGAGATCACCGACGGCTTCATCGACGCCGCCCTGGAGCATCTGTCCCGGGCGCCCGGCCGGGTGAGCGTCGGGCTGTGGGCCCAGGGGGGCGCCATCGCCCGCGTGCCCGAGGACGCCATGGCATTCACCGGCCGGTCGGCGGCCTACTGGGTGGGGGTCGAGGCCCAGTGGACCGAGCCGGAACGGGACGACGAGTTCGTGTCCTGGAGCCGGGCGGCCTGGGAGGATCTCCGGCCGTTCACGACCGCGGGCCACTACGTCAACGACCTGGTCGAGGCCCGCGAGGACCTGGCCCGGGCCGCCTACGGCGAGGCGAAGTACGAGCGGCTGGTCGCGCTCAAGCGAGCGTACGACCCGGACAACGTGTTCCGCCTCAACCAGAACGTCCGGCCCTGACGGCCACCGCCTGGGACGCGGTCCTCCCGTCGCACGGGCGGTCGGGCAGGGGATACATCGTGGTCGCCAGAGGCGGTTCGGACCCGATAGGTTGGGCTCGATGGCCCTGCCGTGGAAGCGGTTCGTGGCCCTCGGAGACAGCCTCACCGAGGGCGTCGGCGACCCCGACCGCCGGGGCCGACTCCGAGGATGGGCACACCGGCTGGCCGCTCCCATGGCCGCGGCGGATCCCGAGTTCGCCTACGCGAACCTGGCCCGGCGGGGCCTGGCCGCGCCGGACGTCCGCCGGACCCAGCTCGAGCCGGCCCTTCGGCTCCGTCCCGACCTCGCCAGCGTCGTGGTCGGCATGAACGACGTCCTGGAGCCCAGGTTCAGCCCGACCCGGTTCGATCGGGAGCTCGACGCGATCGTGGGCCCCTTGCGGGAGGGCGGGGCGCTGGTCCTCACCGCGACCCTGCCCGACGTCACCCGGTTCTCCCCCCTGCCTAGACGGGTCCTCGGGGGGATCCGGTCCCGTCTCCGGGCCGCCAGCGAGACCATCTGGGAGGTCGCCGACCGCCACGGCGCGCTC
>JBQGDK010000328.1:0-6925 GCA_052039025.1 Actinomycetota bacterium | reverse complement strand
GGGACCGGCTCGGGGGGCGGGAGCGGCTCCGGGGGCGGCACCTGAGGCGACGATCCGGACGCCGTACTGGCGGGGAACGAGGGGGGCGGCCGGCAGGCCGCCCCCTGCTCCTGATGGGAAATGATTGGGAGCGTCAGATGGAGCACGACCGACGCCGAACCCGGTTCCTCTCCGGGGTCCGCTCGCGGATCCTGATCTGGTACATCGTCCTGATGACGGCCGCCACCGCCACTTCGGTGCTGGTCCTGGGCCGCCTCCTCACGGTCGAGGTCGATTCCCGGATCGACGCGTCGCTGGTCCAGGAGACGGACGAGGTCCAGCGCCTCGCAACGGGCCGAGACCCCGAGTCCGGCGAGCGGTTCGCGGGCGACGTCGCCCGGATCTTCGACGTGTTCCTGGCCCGCAACATCCCCACCAGGAACGAGGTGTACCTGACGTTCGTCGAGGGGCGCCCGTACCGCAGGAGCCAGCGGATCGTCACCCCGCGCTACCGTTTGGATCGGGACGGGGCCCTGGCCCGACGGTGGGCAGCGGTGACTGAGCCCGAACGGGGCCGCATCGTCGAGTCCCCGGCCGGTGTGATCGATTACCTGGCGGTTCCCCTGGAGAGCGGCGGAGCGGTCCGAGGCGTTTTCGTGGCCGCCTACTTCCGGGACCTCGAGCTCCGGATCATCTATCCGGCGGTGTGGGGCGCGGTGGCGGTGGGTGCGGTCACGCTGCTGGTGGGGTCGCTGCTGGCCTGGCGGGTCGCCGAGGGGGTCCTCCGGCCGGTCCGGCTGGTGACCGGGACCGCCCAGTCGATCTCCGAGGGCGACCTCACGCGCAGGATCGAGGTGACCGGCCGCGACGAGGTGGCCGCGCTGGCGGCGACGTTCAACGACATGCTGGACCGCCTGGAGGCCGCGTTCGCCACCCAGCGGCGGTTCGTCGACGACGCCGGGCACGAGCTCCGGACGCCGATCACCGTGATCCGCGGCCACCTCGAGCTGCTCGAGGACGATCCCGTGGAGCGCCGGAAGACCCTCGACCTGGTGATGGACGAGCTCGACCGGATGCAGCGGATCGTCGAGGACCTCCTGGTGCTGGCGAAGGCCGAGCAGCCGGACTTCCTGGCCCCCGACACGGTCGACCTTGATGCGCTCACGCATGAGGTCCTCGCCAAGACGGCGGCCATCGCCGAGCGTGATTGGCGTCTCGACCGCACGGGTCGCGGGGTGGTGGTCGCCGACCGCCAGCGCCTGACCCAGGCGCTCATGCAGCTGGCCCAGAACGCGGCTCAGCACACGCGCGAGGGCGATACGATCGCCCTCGGCTCGTCGCTCCGAGACGGCGAGGCCCGGCTGTGGGTCCGGGACACGGGCCCCGGCGTCCCTCCCGAGCAGCGCGACCGGATCTTCCGTCGGTTCGCCCGGGGTGCCGGCGCTCGGAGGTCCGAGGGCGCCGGGATCGGGCTCGCCATCGTCAAGGCGATCGCGGAGGCGCACCACGGCCGTGTGGAGCTCGACAGCGCCCGGGGTGCGACGTTCACCGTGATCATCCCGACCGACCAGCCGCAGGGAGAACCGACGTGAGAAGGATCCTGATCGTCGAGGACGAGGCCCGGATCACGTCGTTCCTGGAGAAGGGCCTGACCTCGAACGGTTTCACGACCTCGGTGGCGGCCGACGCCCGCGAGGGGCTCGGGCTGGCCCGATCCGGGGGGTTCGATCTGATCATCCTCGACCTGGGCCTGCCCGACCGGGACGGCATGGAGGTCCTGCGGGACCTGCGCGAGACCGACACCAGGACGCCGGTGATCATCCTCACCGCTCGCGAGGGCCTGGACGACACCGTGGGCGGCCTCGAGTCAGGCGCCGACGACTACGTGACGAAGCCCTTCCGCTTCGAGGAGCTCCTGGCCCGGGTTCGGGTGCGCCTTCGAGAGCGTCGGGCTCCGGAGCCCACCGTGATCCGCGTCGGGGACGCAGCCCTCGATCTGAGGACCCGGCGGGTGTCGATCGGGGATCGGTCCGTCGAGCTCACGGCCCGGGAGTTCGCCCTCGCCGAGACGTTCTTCCGTCACCCCGGCCAGGTGCTGAGCCGGGAGCAGCTCCTGTCGAACGTGTGGGGCTACGACTACGACCCGGGCTCGAACGTCGTCGACGTGTACGTCGGCTACCTGCGGAAGAAGCTCGGCGGCGAACGGATCCGCACGATGCGCGGCATGGGGTACCGGCTCGGTGAGGTCGCGGCTCCCGAGCCCGGAACCTCCCGGTAGACTAGGGCCGTGGCCACGATCGCCCACATCTCCGACCCCCATGTCGGATCGCCGTACTTCGTCCCGAACCTGATGAACCGGGTCATCGTGGAGATCAACGAGCTCGAGCCGGACGTCGTGATCTGCACCGGGGATTTCACGAACTTCGGCTACCGCCAGGAGTTCAAGACCGCGGCGGCCTACCTCGAGCGGTTGACGGCGCCGGTGCACTCCGTCCCCGGGAACCACGACGCCCGCAACGTTGGCTACGTGCACTTCGAGGAGCTGATCGGGCCCCGTCACTGGTCGGTCGACCTCGACGGGGTTCGGATCGTCGGCGCCGACTCGAGCGAGCCCGACCTGGATCACGGCCAGATCGGACGGGAGCGGTACGAGTGGATCCGGCGGGAGTTCGAGACCCCGGCCGAGTACCGGATCTTCGCCCTCCACCACCACCTGATCCCCGTGCCGGGCACTGGGCGGGAGCGGAACATCGTCTACGACGCTGGCGACCTCCTCGAGGTGCTGATCCGCGCGGGCGTCCACCTCGTGCTGACCGGCCACAAGCATGTCCCGTACGTGTGGCGGCTCGAGAACCTCTACGTGGTGAACGCCGGGACGTGCGCCTCGCTCCGCCTGCGGGGCCACACCAAACCGTGCTACAACGTGATCGAGATCGAAGGGGACGAAGTCCGGATCCACCGTCGGTACCCCTTCGGAGGCTCCACCCTCAACGCCCACTATTCGATCTCCAGCGGCGAGGAGCACGTACGGGAGCTCGAGATGCTGATGCCCCGGCCCCCCGCCAACGCGCCGCTGGTGACCGAGTAGCGAGAAGCGCGGAGGACGCGTGATCACGACCCTGGTGCTCGTCGACGGCGAGCACTATCCGCCGACGACCCGGTGGGCCCTCCAGACGGCCCGGGCCGAGGGGCTCGACGTCGTGGCGTGCCTGTTCGTCGGGGGGGCCGAGAAGGTGACGCCCGGCGAGACCCCCGACCTCGGCCCGGTGACGGTCGAGGCGGCCGGCCCGGACCTGGTTCGGTCGGTGCGCGAGGCGATCCGGCGTCACGGCCCGGCCGCGGTCCTCGACCTGTCGGACGAGCCGGTCCTCGGGTACCGCGAGCGGGCCCTGGTGGCCGCCGCCGTCCTGGCGGAAGGGGTCCGGTACCTCGGTGCGGACTTCTCCCTGGAGCCTCCAGTCGACGGGCCTTTCCCGGAGCCGCCCACGATGGCCGTGATCGGCACCGGGAAGCGAACCGGGAAGACCGCTGTGGCCGGCGAGGCCGCCAGGACGACGGCTCGGGCAGGCCTGTCCCCGGTGGTCGTGGCCATGGGCCGGGGCGGCCCGCCGGGGCCGCAGCTGGCCGAGGCGGGATCCGTCGACGTGCACCGGTTGCTGGCCCTGCTCGAGGAGGGCCACCACGCCGCCAGCGACTACCTCGAGGACGCCATCACGACCGGCGTGCCGACGGTGGGCGCCCGACGAGCGGGGGGCGGCCTGGCCGGACGCCCGTACGTCTCGAACGTGCGAGAGGCGGCCGCGCGAGCCGAGGCGCTCGAGCCGGGGCTCCTGATCCTCGAGGGGAGCGGGGCGGCGGTGCCGCCGATGCCCTGGGACGCCGGCGTCCTCGTGGCCCCGGCGGACCTCCCCGAGGAGTTCCTCCGGGGCTACCTGGGCCCCTACCGCCTCTTGCTGTCCGACCTGGTTGTGTTTACAATGGGTACTGGCCCGGACGTCGGGCCCCAGGAACTTTCCGTCCTTATATCCCACGTTCGAGAGCTTCGTCCGGACGCACGGACGATCGTGGTCGATCTCTATCCCGTGCCTCTGGAGGAAGTTGGGGGGAAGAAGGTGTTCTTCGCGACCACGGCTCCGCCGGCAGCCGGGCCCCGCCTGGTGTCGACGCTTGAGGAGAGACACGGCGCCTCGGTGGTGGGCACGACCCACCGCCTGGGCGATCGGGCCGGGCTCGGGAAGGACCTGGAGGCGGCCCCGCCCTATGACGTGCTGGTCACGGAGCTGAAGGCGGCGGCCGTGGACGTGGCCGTGAGGACCGCGATGGAGCGCGGCGCCGAGGTGGTGTTCGCCGACAACCGAGCCGAGACGATCGAGGGGGACGGGGACCTCCCCGACCTCCTCCTGGAGACCGCCCGCCTGGCCGTGGAGCGGGCGAAGGAACGATGACACGAGGCAAGCGGAGCACCCACATCATCATCTCCGACCGGGACCCAGGGCTCCCGTACTCGAAGGGCCTGATGGCGTCCCAGGTGATGGTGAGCGGCCTATCCCCGTACCGCTCGTACAAGGTCGCCGAGCGGATCGAGGACGAGCTCGTGGAACGCGGGGTGCGGTCGCTCACCACCGAGGAGCTCCAGGCACTGGCCGTCCGGGTGATCGAGGACGAGGCCGGGGAACGGTACGCGCGGAACTTCGTTCGGTGGCAGGGCGTCGCCCGCCTCGACGTCCCTGTGGTGCTCCTGATCGGCGGGGCCACGGGCGTCGGGAAGTCCACGATCGCCACCCAGATCGCCGCCCGGCTCGGCGTGGTGCGGGTGATCCCCTCGGACGCGGTCCGAGAGGTCATGCGGGGGCTGTTCTCCCGGGAGCTCATGCCGACCCTGTACACGTCCTCGTTCGACGCGGACTCCGCCCTGCGGGAGCCGCCGGCTCGAGCGGCCGATCGGGTCATCGTGGGGTTCCGCGAGCAGACGGCCGCGGTGGCGGTGGGCCTGCGGGCCCTGATCGAGCGGTCCGCCGTCGAGGGGACCAGCTCGATCATCGAGGGGGCCCACGTGGTTCCCGGGTTCCTCGACGTGGAGCGGTTCGGCGACCGAGTGCTGGCGGTGCCCGTGGTGGTCACGGTCGAGGAGGAGGAGGTGCACCGCAGCCACTTCCAGGCCCGGTCCGCCGACTCCGCGGCCCGGCCGTTCGACCGGTACCTGAGCAACTTCGACAACATCAGGCGGGTGCAGCGCTACATCAAGAGCCAGGCGCTGTCGCACGACTGGCCGGTGATCGCCTCGTACAACCTCGATCAGACCATCGCGGCGATCATCGACCTCGTGGTGGATCGGGCCACCGAGCGGGTGGCCCGCCAGGACCCGCCGCCCCCGGTGCTCGAGCTCGAAGGAGGGAAGACCCGATGAGGCTGTTCTTGGACACGGCGAACATCGAGGAGATCCGGGAGATCAACCGATGGGGCGTGCTGTCCGGGGTGACCACGAACCCGTCCCTGATCTTCAAGGAGGCCCTGGATCCCGAGCAGGTCTGGAAGGAGATCCTTGCCGAGGTCGACGGCGACGTCTCCCTGGAGACCACCGACCCCGAGGCCGCCGCCATGTACGAGGAGGGGCGACGGCTGGCCTCGTTCGCCGACAACGCCGTGGTCAAGGTCCCGATGACGCCGGCCGGGCTCGAGGCAGGGAAGCGGCTCGTCGACGACGGGATCCGGATCAACGTGACGCTGGTGTTCTCGCCGGCCCAGGCGATCCTGGCGGCGGAGATCGGCGCGTACATCGTGTCGCCGTTCCTCGGACGGATCGACGACGCCGCCGCGGACGGGATGCATGCCCTGCGGCAGATCTGTGAGATCTACGACGTCCAGGGCTATCAGACGCAGGTGCTGGCGGCTTCCCTCCGGCACCCCATGCACGTGGTCGAGTCGGCGCTCTGCGGCGCTGACATCGCCACGATGCCGTACGACGTGTTCACGAGGCTCGTGAAGCACCCCCTCACCGACACCGGGGTGACGAAGTTCACCGCGGACTGGCGTGAGCTGAAGCGCGCGCTGGGCAAGGAAGGAGCGTAACCGTGTCGACAACCGACAAGTCGGTGCTCGAGCAGAAGGTCCTGCCCGAGCTCCAGCAGATCGCCTCGTCGCTGGGCGTCCAGGGCTACCAGCGGCTGAAGAAGGCCGATCTGATCGACGCCATCATCGCCCGCGGAGGCGGGGGTGACGGCAAGGGCGGCGAGGCGCCGGCCGCGGAGCCCAAGGCCGCGGAGGAGCCTAAGGCGGCGGAGGAGCCCAAGGCCGAGGAGCCCAAGGCCGAGGAGCCCAGGGTGGAGATGCCGACGCGGACGGAAGCCCACCCGCGCGACCGGGAGCGCGGGCGCGACCGGGGGCCGCGTGAAGGTCGGCCGGAGGGTCGACGCGGACGCCGCGACCGGGGCCGGGGCCGCGGCCGGGACCGTGACCGGGATCGCGACCGCGAGGCCACGGAGGAGGAGCTCGCCGAGGCGCAGGTGGAGACCGGGTCGCGGATGGACGAGGTCATCTTCGAGGAGTTCAAGGGCACCGGGAACATGGAGCTCAAGCTCTCGCGCGAACTGGCCAACCGCCGCATCTTCCCGTCCGTCGACATCAACGCCTCGGGCACCCGCCGGGAGGAGATCCTCGTCTCCACCGAGGAGCTCAAGGTGATGTGGAAGCTGCGTCGCGTGCTCGCCGCGCTCGACAACCAGCAGGGCATCGAGCTGCTCCTCGACCGGCTCAAGAAGACGAAGTCGAACTACGAGTTCCTCATGCAGGTTCAGCAGACCAGCTCGATCAAGATCGACTCGGAGGACTGAGCCTCACACCAAGGAGGGTATGCCGCGCACCGAGCTGCGCGGCATACCCTCGTCTTGTTCGTGGTGCCGGTGGGACAGCAGGCTGGCCGCTTGGCACCACCGGACGGTCACGCGCT
>JBQGDK010000327.1:0-6960 GCA_052039025.1 Actinomycetota bacterium | reverse complement strand
TTCTACACGATGTTCAAGAAGGCCCCGGCGGGTCGGTGGCTCGTGTCGGTGTGCACGAACGTCTCGTGCGCGCTGGCCGGCGGGCGGGAGGTCTACGACCGGGCCGTCGCCGAGGCGGGCCAGGGGAGCCGGGAGGTGACCGCCGACGGCCTCTTCACGGTCGAGGAGGTCGAGTGCCTGGGGGCCTGCGACCAGGCCCCGGTGGTACAGGTGAACTACTGCAGCTACGCCCGCGTGGATCCCGACCGCATGCGCGAGCTGATCGAGGCGCTCCGTGGGGGGGAGGTGCCCGAGCCGGTGGCCGGGCCGAGACCCGTCGAGCACGCCGCCACATCCCGGATCCTGGCCGGGCTGGGGGACGACCGTGGCTGAGTTCGAGCCCGTGATCACGGCCCGGTGGGGGATCGAGGGCGCGGACGCGATCGACGGGTACCTGGAGAGCGGCGGCTACCGGGCCCTCCGGGCCGCGCTCGACACCGACCCGGCCAACCTGATCGAGACCGTGAAGGGCTCCGGCCTTCGCGGTCGCGGCGGGGCCGGCTTCCCGACCGGGATGAAGTGGGACTTCATCCCGAAGGGCGGGGACGCGCCGGTGTACGTCGTGGTGAACGCCGACGAGGGTGAGCCGGGGACGTTCAAGGACCGGGAGCTGATGGAGCGCGATCCCCACCAGCTGATCGAGGGGATCGCCATCACCGCGCACGCCGTCGGCTGCCGGACCGCCTTCATCTACATGCGAGGCGAGTTCCTGTTCGCCGCTCGTCAGGTGGAGCGGGCCATCGCCGAGGCGTACGACCGCGGGTACCTGGGGCGGGGGATCGCCGGGACCGACGTCGATATCGACGTCGTGATGCATCGCGGCGCCGGTGCGTACATCTGTGGTGAGGAGACCGCGCTCCTGGACTCGCTGGAGGGCCGCCGGGGCCAGCCGAGGCTGCGCCCGCCGTTCCCCGCGGTCGAGGGGCTGTACCGCTCGCCGACGGTGATCAACAACGTGGAGACGATCTCCACGGTCCCGCACATCGTCGAGCGGGGCGCGGAGTGGTACGCGGGCCTGGGCACCGAGAAGTCGACCGGGACGAAGATCTTGTGCGTGTCCGGTCGGGTCGCTCGGCCCGGCAACTACGAGGCCCCGATGGGCACCCCGGCCCGGGTCGTGATCGATGAGCTCGCCGGCGCCGTCCCACGAGGCAGACGGGTGAAGGCGTGGACCCCGGGGGGGTCATCGACCCCGTTCCTCACCGAGGAGCACCTCGACACGCCCCTCGACTTCGAATCGGTCCAGGCGGCCGGCTCGCTGCTTGGGACCGGGGCCGTGATCGTCCTCGACGAAGCAGACTGCGTCGTCGACGCGGCTCTCCGGTTCACCCAGTTCTACGCCCACGAGTCGTGTGGGAAGTGCACGCCGTGTCGAGAGGGGACGTGGTGGCTGACGAAGATCCTCCGCCGGCTCGAGCACGGCGGGGGGCGCCTCGATGACCTCGTGGCGATGCAGGACATCGGGGACAACATGCTGTTCAAGAACTTCTGCGCGCTCGGCGACGGGGCCGTCTCGCCGATCCACTCCTCGCTGAAGTACTTCCGCGAGGAGTACGTCGAGCACGTCAACAACGGCGGCTGTCCGATGGCGGGGCGGCCGCTGGTCACGGCTGCCGAGCCTCGCGAGGCGGGCGCCACCGGCGTCGTGGAGCTCGGGGAGGTGCTGCGGTGAGCGACGCCGGGCAGGTCACGCTCTCGATCGACGGGGTCGAGGTCACCGTGCCGGCCGGCACCCTGGTGATCCGGGCCGCCGAGGCCGTGGGCGTCGAGATCCCCCGGTTCTGCGACCACCCCTACCTCGACCCGATCGGTGCCTGCCGGCAGTGCATCGTGGAGATCGAGGGGCAGCGCAAGCCGGTGACCTCGTGCACCACGCCGGTGACGGAGGGCATGGTCGTGTACACCCAGCACACCTCCGAGGAGGCCAGGAAGGCCCAGGAGGGCATGCTCGAGTTCCTCCTGATCAACCACCCCCTCGACTGCCCCGTGTGCGACCGGGGCGGCGAGTGTCCGCTCCAGGACCAGGCCCTGGCGTGGGGCCCGGGCGAGAGCCGGTACATCGACCCCAAGCGCGTGTACGAGAAGCCGGTGCCGCTGTCCCCTCTGGTGCTGCTCGACCGGGAGCGGTGCGTGCTGTGCGCCCGGTGTACGCGGTTCTGTGACCAGATCTCCGGCGAGCGGTTCATCGAGCTGTTCGACCGGGGGGCCGCCGAGCAGGTGGCCATCGCCGCCGGCGAGGACTTCCGCTCGCCGTTCTCCGGCAACACCGTCCAGATCTGTCCGGTCGGCGCGCTGACGTCGAGCACGTACCGGTTCGTGGCCCGGCCGTTCGACGTGCAGATGGGGGACTCGGTGTGTCCGCACTGCGCGTCGGGGTGCTCGATCCGGGTCGACGTCCGACGAGGCGAGGTCGTTCGCCACCAAGCCCGCGACGAGCCGGACGTGAACGACGCGTGGCTGTGCGACAAGGGGCGGTACGCGTTCCGGTTCCCCGACCGAGATCGGCTGGAGACCCCGCTGCTGCGTGTTCCCGGCCTGGAGCCGGTGTCGTTCGCGGAGGCGCTCGGTGCGGTGGCCGACCGCGCCCGGAGCGGGCGCGTGGGGATCCTGGCCGGCGGCAGGCTCACCGACGAGGACGCCTTCGCGCTGTCGAAGCTGGCCCGGACGGGGTTCGGCACGAACGACATCGACCACCGGCCGTCGGGCGGCTGGGACGTCCCGCCCGACGTGGAGCGGTCCGCGGCGGCCGGCCTGCCGGTCACGTACCGGGACGTGGAGCGGGCCGGGGCGATCCTCGTCGTCGGGCTCGACAGCCGCGAGGAGCTCCCGATCCTCCACCTTCGGATCCGGAAGGCGGCCCGTGGGGGCGCCCGGGTCCTCGTGATCCATCCCAGGCGCACGGCGCTGGCCGACGTCGCCGAGCACGTGCTGTGCGGGCCCGGCCGGGAGGCCGACGTGCTCGAGGAGCTGCTCGGCGCGCACGGCCGGGACACGGCGCTGGGCCGCGCCGCCGACGCCCTCGACGCCGCCGGGGGGAACGCCGTCGTCCTGGCCGGGCCACGGCTCGCCGAGAGCGTGGGTGCGATCTCGATGGCCGTCAGCCTGGCCTCGAGCGTTGGGGCCCGGTTTGCCTTCCTGGCCCGGCGGGCCGGCGACCGCGGGGCCCTTCGCGCCGGCGTCCACCCCGCGCTGCTCCCGGGGGGCCGGCGCGTGGATGGGACCGAGCGGGCCGAGGTCGAGGCCGTCTGGGGCGCCGACGTCCCCACGGAGCCGGGCCGGGACACGGCCGGGATCCTGGAGGCCGCGGCCCGGCGCGAGCTCGACGTGCTGCACCTCGTCGGCGTGGACCCCCTCACCGACTTCCCCGACGCCGACCTGGCCCGCCGCGCGGTCGTGAACGTGCCGTTCCTCGTGGTCCAGGACATCGCGATCGGCGAGTACCGCGACGTCGCCGATGTCGCGCTTCCGGCGGCCGCGTTCCTGGAGAAGGAGGGGCACTTCACCGACTGGGAGGGCCGGGGCCAGCGGATCGCACCGGTTCGGAACCCCGTCGGGTCGTCCCGTCCCGACTGGCAGATCCTCCAAGAGCTCTCCGAGGTCCTCGGGAACGACATGGGCTTCGGCTCGCTCGAGGCCCTGCACGGGGAGATGGGCGGCCTGCTGGCGCCGCGGGACGTCGCCGCCGCCCCGGGCTCGAGCCGTCGGGAGGAGGCGGCCGAGGGACCGGTCCTGTTCAGCTACCCCCTGCTCGTGGACGAGGGACGGCTCTCGGTGGATGCCGAGGAGCTGAAGGCGGCCCTGGCAGAGGAGCCGTTCGTCGAGCTCCATCCGGAGGACGCCGGCAGGCTCGGGCTCGAGGACGGGGGGGTCGCGGCGGTCGTCACCGACGCCGGCCGGGCCGAGCTCCCCGTGCGGGTCTCGGACGGCATCGTCCGGGGGGCGGCCTTCGTGCCCTGGAACCAGCGGGGCCTGCGGGCCAACACGCTCCTCCGTGGGTCCCTCCGGATCGCGGTCTCGGTCGAGCCGGCCGACAGGGAGGAGGTCGCGTCGTGAGCGGTCCGAGGGTGGGGGGCTGATGGACTGGCTCGACTGGATCCTCCTGGCGGCCCGCGTCGTGCTGGTGTTCGGCGCGCTGGTGGTGTCGGTGATGCTGGCGGTGTGGGCGGAGCGGAAGCTCGTGGCGGACATGCAGACGCGCCTCGGCCCCCGGCGGGCCGGGCCGTTCGGGATGCTGGTCACGCTGGCGGACGGGATCAAGCTGTTCTTCAAGGAGGGGATCACGCCGACCGAGGTCGAGCGGCCGATCTTCGTCCTGGCCCCGGTCCTCTCGCTGGTCCCGGCGTTCCTCGCGTTCGCGGTGGTCCCGTTCGGGACCGGCGTGGAGGTGTTCGGCCGAGAGGTCCCGTTCCAGCTCACCGACCTGAACATCGGCATCCTGTGGGTGCTGGCGATGGGTTCCCTGGCGGTGTACGGCGTGGTGCTGGCCGGATGGTCGAGCGGCTCGGCCTACCCCCTCCTCGGCGGGATCCGCTCCAGCGCCCAGATGATCTCGTACGAGGTCGGGCTGGCGCTCGGGGTGGTGGCCGTCCTCATGTACTCGGGGACGATGCGGATGTCGGAGATCGTGGCCGCCCAGGACCGCATCTGGAACATCGTGCCCCAGTTCCCGGCGTTCCTGATCGCGGCGACGGCGGGCCTGGCGGAGACGAACCGCCCGCCGTTCGACCTGCCCGAGGCCGAGACCGAGCTCGTGGCCGGCTACTTCACGGAGTACTCGGGGATCCGGTTCGCCATGTTCTACCTGGCCGAGTACATCCACACGATCACGGTCGCGGCGGTGATCGTGACGCTCTTCTTGGGCGGCTGGCGGGGGCCGGTCTTCGATGTCCTGCCGTGGCTGTGGCCCCTGATCTGGTTCGTCCTGAAGGTCGTGCTGGTCATCTTCCTGTTCGTGTGGGTCCGGGCCACGATCCCTCGGTTCCGGTACGACCGGCTGATGTCGTTCGGGTGGAAGGTGCTGATCCCGTGGGGGCTGGTGTGGGTGCTGGCGACCGGCGCGATCGTCGTGCTCCCCGACGAGATCGGCCGGGACGCCCTGTTCAGGTGGGTGGCCATCGGGGCCGGCGCCGTGCTGCTGCTGTCGCTGGTCCCGCTGTTCGTCCCGAGGAAGGCCGTCCCCGGGGCGGAGGCTCGTCGATGATCCTCGACCTGTTCAAGGGGCTGTGGGTGACGTTCCGGAGCATGTTCCGGCGGCCGGTGACCTACGACTACCCGAGGGAGATCCGGGATCTGCCGCCCCGGTCCCACACGGGGCGCCACCTCCTGAACCGCCACGAGAATGGGCTCGAGAAGTGCATCGGCTGCGAGCTGTGCGCCTGGGCGTGCCCGGCCGACGCGATCTACGTGCAGGGAGAGGACAACGATCCCGAGGCGCCCGTGTCGGCGGGCGAGCGGTACGCCGTGGTGTACCAGATCAACTACCTCCGCTGCATCATGTGCGGCCTGTGCGTGGAGGCCTGCCCGACGCGGGCGCTCACGCTGACGTCGAGCTTCGAGCTGTCGTGGGAGACGCGCGAGGACGCGATCCTCGAGAAGGAGCAGCTCCTGGAGCGGCCGCTCCCGCTGGGCACGGCACCGGGCACGGAGCAGGGTCGCTGATGGACCTGGTCGTGTTCTGGATCGTGGCGCCGGTCAGCGTCGGCGCCGCCGTGCTGATGCTCTTCCAGCGCAACGCGGTCTACGCGGCGTTGTTCCTGATCCTCAACCAGTTCACGCTCGCGGTGTTCTTCGTCCTCCTCGACGCGCACTTCCTGGCCGCGGTCCAGGTGATCGTGTACGCCGGGGCCATCATGGTGCTGTTCCTGTTCGTGATCATGTTCCTCGGCGTCGATCGCCGGGAAGCCCTCGTCGAAACGATCCGCGGGCAGCGGCTGATGGCCGTGGGGCTCGGGCTCCTCCTGGTCGCCGGGGTGGTGCTGGCGATCGGGCTCGGCGTGGGCCTGGCCCGGGCGCCGGGTCCCCCGCCCCCTGGGGACAACATCCGGGCCGTGGCCCGGGTCCTGTTCACCGACTACGTCTTCCCGTTCGAGCTCACCTCGATCCTCCTCATCATCGGGGCGGTGGCGGCCATGGTGCTGGCCCGGCGCCGGGCCAGGGGCGTGCGGGAGTCACCGGAGGAGGCCCCGGCCGGTCGGACCCCGGAGCCGGTCCCGTGAGGACCCCGATCGCGTTCTTCCTGGTGCTCTCCGCGCTCCTGTTCACGATCGGGACGATCGGCGTGCTGGTGCGGCGGAACGCGCTCGTGATCTTCATGTCGATCGAGCTCCAGCTGAACGCGGTGAACCTCACGCTGATCGCGTTCTCCCGGCAGCTGGGGGAGGTCGACGGGCAGGTCCTGGCGTTCTTCTCGATGGTGGTCGCCGCAGCGGAGGTCGTCGTCGGGCTGGCGATCATCGTGGCGATCTTCCGCAGGCGGGTGTCGGCCAACGTCGACGACGTGAGCCTCCTGAAATGGTGAACGCGAAGATCAACGCGTCGTTCGCGGCGCCTGCAACGGCGCGGGTGCCCACCCTCCCGCGCCGGAGCTCGGGAGGGTCCCCCCCCGCGTGCGCGGCGCCGCGAAGCGCGTCGGAGATCGCCCGATGACCGGCCTCATCTGGATCGTTCCGGCGTTGCCGCTCGCGGGAGCGGTCACGCTGCTGGTTGCGGGGAAGCCGCTGCGACGCGCCGCCGGGGGGCTGGCCTCGCTCCTCGTCGGGGCGTCGTTCGTGATCTCGGTGGTGATCCTGATCGACCTGCTCGGCGCCGGTGCGGGTGAGCGGTCGCTCGCCGTGAAGGTCTTCGACTGGATCTCGGTCGGGTCGTTCGAGGCGCCGGTCGAGCTGCGGATCGACCCGCTGTCGATGGTGATGGCCCTGACCG
>JBQGDK010000326.1:0-5808 GCA_052039025.1 Actinomycetota bacterium | reverse complement strand
TGGTCGCGCGCAGCTCCTTCTTCGCTTCCTTCAGCTCCTCGGGGATGGGCGGCCGCTCCTCCGGGTCTGCTGCCCGCACCGGGGCCGCGAGCAGGGAAACGAGGATGAGTGCGGCGGCGATCACCGACACGAGGGTTCGGGCCCGCAGCGGCGCAGGCCCGATGCGCGGACTAGTCATGATTGTCTACTCGGAACGGGAGGCGAGCGTCTTTAGCGCACAACCGGGCGATGGTGTAGGTCGCGAGGGGGCGACGTTTCCCCCGCGCGACCGACGGCCGAGTCCTTGTCTCGCTGGGGTCCGGGGATAGACTCGAGGACCCGATGCAGCGTCGTCCGCGCGTCGCACGTCCGGTGGGCTCCCGAGCAAGGACCGGCTCCATCGTGGCGCTCATCGCCCTTTTCCCGGTGGCCATGCTCGCGATCTCCGGGCTGGCCTCCGTCAGTGGGGACGACGAGCCGGCTCGGCCACCGGCCGTCGCAGAGCCGAGCCCCCACCCCCCGGCGGAGCCGGAGGGAATCTTCAAGCTCGATCACCTGATCTTCATCGTGCAGGAGAACCGCTCGTTCGATCACTACTTCGGGACGTACCCGGGGGCCGACGGCTTCCGGTTCGAGGAGGGCGAGCCCGCGGACTGCGTCCCCGACCCGATCCTCGGCGGCGAGTCGTGCGTGTACCGGACGAGCGCCGAGCGCTACCGGGGCGGGCCGCACGACCGCCACTCGGCCGTCACCGCGATCAACGGCGGGGCGATGAACGGCTTCGTCAACGCGTTGCCGCAGACGCGTCGCTGGTGCGTCGAGCGCTCCGAGCCCGGGTGCGCCCCGTTCCTCGGCCCCGAGCTCCAGCCCGACGTGCTGAGCTACGTGACGCGCAGCAAGATCCCCAACTACTGGGCCTACGCCGACGAGTACGTGCTGCAGGACCGGATGTTCGCTCCGACGGACGGCTGGACCCTGCCGGCGCACCTGTTCCTGATCTCGGGGTGGTCGGCCTCGTGCCTGAACCCCCGCGACCCGATGTCCTGCGTCTCGAACGTGGACCTGAAGGAGGACGACGAGCGTTGGGAGTACGGGGAGGAGCCGATCTACGCGTGGACCGACATCACGTGGCTGCTCGACCGGTTCCACGTCTCGTGGGCCTACTACGTGGCGCCCGGGACCTGCTCGTTCCCGCCGTGTGAGGATGACGGGGAGGCCGTGGGGAAGACGCCGTCGGCGAAGAACCCGCTTCCCGGGTTCACCACGATCGAGGAGACCGGGCAGCAAGAGAACATCCGGGATCACGGCGACTTCCTGCGGGCGGTCGAGCGGGGCACCCTGCCCTCGGTCTCGTGGATCGTCCCGGGGAACGCGGAGAGCGAGCATCCCCAGTCGAGCAAGGGCATCAGCGCCGGGATGACGTACGTCACCCGCATGGTGAACGCCGTGATGCGGAGCCCCCTGTGGGAGCGCTCGGCGATCTTCCTCACCTGGGACGATTGGGGTGGGTTCTACGACCACGTGAATCCACCGCTCGCCGACGAGAACGGATACGGGCTCCGCGTTCCGGGGCTGGTCATCAGCCCGTACGCGCGCCGCGGGTACATCGACCACCAGACGCTCACGTTCGACGCGTACCTCAAGCTGATCGAGGACCGGTTCCTCGGCGGACGGCGCCTGGACCCCGAGACCGACGGCAGGCCGGACTCGCGCCCGGTCGTGCGTGAGGAAGTGCCGCTGCTGGGGGACGTCGCGGATGCCTTCGACTTCGGGCGCGGGCCTCGCCCGCCGTTGATTCTGAATCCCACTCCTTGAGGTCGGGTCCTCCGTCGAGACGCTCGCCCTCGTGCGGACGTCGGAGCCCTCGAGGTCAGACGTGATGGGCGCGGGCAGCTATGCCAGAGCGACCCGGGTGAGGAAGACGTCTCGGTCACCAACGTTGACGTGACCCTCGAAAGCCCCGTGCGTCGTTCCGGCAACGTAGGCCGCACCCCGTCCCAGGGCGAAACCGTACGCTTTGTCGAAGTCGGAAGTGCCGAACTGGAGCGTCCACACCTCGGTCCCCTTGGGCTCGTATCTGCGGATGAACGCGTCGGTCTCACCGAAGAGCTCCTGGTCCGGAAGTGCTCCCGTGGTCGAGCCGGCCACGTACACGCCCTTGGCGGTCCCGCCAACCGCGACGGCATCATCGGATGCGGGCGTCCCGAACTGGCGCGTCCAGACCCGCTCACCACGGCCGTTGAGCCTCATCAGGAACGCATCTGATCCGCCGAGGGATCCCTGACCTTGGAGGGCTCCATCGGTGACCCCTGCGACGTATGCGCCTCCGCGAACCGAAAGGACGGAGGTCGCCTCGTCCGTCCCGGCCGTCCCCACCTGTCGGGACCAGAGGCGTCTGCCGTCGGTGTCGACCGTCTGGATGAACGCATCGACCCCGCCGAGAGACGTCTTCCCGGGAAGGGTTCCGTCGGTCGACCCAACGACGTGTACGGTGCCCGACTCGACCCCCAGACCACGTGCTCTGTCGGTCCCGCTTGACCCGAACTGCCTGATCCAGCGAGGCTCTCCTTCGAGGCTGAACCCTCCGACGAACGCATCGGTGCCACCCAGGCGAGAGGAGCTCAACCGTCCGTCCGTCGAGCCGGCCAAGAGCAGTCCCGTCCCTGCCAGTGCGACGGCGACGGCCTCGTCCGCCCCTCGTGTCCCGAATTGCTCGAGCCACATCTGTCGCCCATTGGGACCGAGCTTGGCGACGAACGCGTCCAGCTCTCCTGCATGAAGCTGCTTCGGGAAGCGACCATCCGTCGACCCCACCACATAGACGCCGGAGTCATCGGCGGCGAGAGCGAGCGCCTGGTCCGTCCCCGACGTCCCGAACTGTCGGGTCCAGAGCTCCCTGCCGGACGCGTCGAATCTCGAGACGAACGCGTCGTACCGATGGTGATACGTCTGTCCCCGAAGGGCGTAGTTGGTGAACCCGGCGACGTACGCGCCGTCATCTACTGCCGCCGTCGCGTACGCCAGGTCGTATCTCTGGGTGCCAAACTGGCTGGTCCAATCGATCGAGCGCGACTCGTCCACCGATCCGCAGTGCACCCCTGCTGCCAGGCACTCCTCCACCAGCTGATCCAGCCGATCCTGTTGCCACGTGTTCCAGAAGTCCGAGTGCAGCGTGTAGTACGGACCGCTCGAAAGCGTCAGGGCGACCGTCCCGTCGGGGTTCAGCGGGTTCATGATCCCGAGGTGCACGCGCTGGCTCAGGCGCGGCAGGAGGCGGGGGAACTCCGGGGGGCACTCCCGCCCGATGGGGTACGCGACGTCCTCCGGGGAAAGACCCACGCCGTTCCAGCAGCTGGGCATCTCGATGATCGCGATGACGCCGTCCACGAACCCGAAGGCCTTCCACGGCCGGCAGTCGTACGGCGTGTCCATCAAGGGCGTCCGCTCACCTCTGATCTGACCGCAATACCACCGAACGTGTGGGTTCTCGGCAGGAGAGGCGGCGAGCTTGTTGCCTCCGATCACCTGGAGTCCGGGCGGGATCGTCTCGACCTGTGCGGACGAGTCGCCGAAGTAGTAGATCCGCATCACCGGCGGTTCGATCTGCTTGCCGTTCAGGTACGCCGTGGGCCACCAGTAGCCCGCGGTGTCACTCGGGACGCGACAGGTTGTGTCGCCCTTGAGGAGCGAGTTCACCGTGGAGAAGGCGTCGACGGTCTCGTTCCCGAAGAAGTCGTGGAGGTGCGAGGCACCAGGCTGACCCGGCACCACGATCGGATCGTCGGGCAGCGTGTGCGAGTACGTGCACCGCAATACGAACTGGCCGATCCTGGATGCGGCCTCGCTGGGGGCGGGCGCGAGGACCGCCAGGAGCAGGAAGAGGCCGATCGCCCGCGTGCGCTTCTTCATGAGCCGGCGACGCTACGAGAACTCGAGGACTTCCGCAACCACGTGCGGTGCAGATCTTCGACGATCGGAACGGCTACACTCCGACGCCGATGAAGGGCGTTCTTCCCCGGCTGGAGGGCCCCGCGCGAACCGGTGCGATCGTGCTCGCCATGGTGCTCCCCCTCGTCGTCGTCTCCCTGGCGGCGCCCCTCGCTCCGGCGGCGGCGCCATCCGGGCCCGAGGGGATCTTCAAGCTCGACCATCTCATCTTCATCGTTCAGGAGAACCGCTCGTTCGATCACTACTTCGGTCGCTATCCGGGCGCCGACGGGATCGACTTCAGGAGGGGCAAGCCTGCCAACTGCATCCCGGACCCGATCCTTGACCGGATGTCGTGCGGCTATCACTCCACCCGCGATCGGTTCAAGGCCGGACCCCACAACCGGGCCGCATCCATCACGGATATCGCGGGGGGAAAGATGAACGGCTTCATCCGCGTCCTCGGTGACAAGGACCGGTGGTGCGCCGACCGAACGTCGGCCGAGTGTCGGGCCTTCGTCGGTCCCGCGCGCCAGCCCGACGTCATGAGCTTCGTAACCCGTCGGCAGATCCCCAACTACTGGGCCTACGCCGACGCGTACGTCCTCCAGGATCGGATGTTCGCGCCCACGGATGGGTGGACCCTGCCCGCACACCTGTTCCTCGTCTCGGGGTGGTCGGCCTCTTGCCGCAACCCCAGCGATCCGATGTCCTGCGTCTCGAACGTGCGTCTCAGGGGGCCGAACGATCGCTGGGTGTACGGGCAGGACCCGATCTACGCGTGGACGGACATCACGTGGCTGCTGCACCAACACGGCGTGTCGTGGGCCTACTACGTCGCGCCCGGGACGTGCTCGTTCCCGCCGTGCTCGGGGCCGGAGTCCGGAGGCCACACGGCCTCCGGGAAGAACCCGCTCCCCGGCTTCACCACGATCCACGAGACCGGACAGCAGAGCCGCATCCTGGACCACGACGATTTCGTGCGGGCCGCCTCGGAGGGGACACTGCCGTCCGTCTCGTGGGTGGTTCCGGGGAAACTGAACAGCGAGCATCCCGGTTCCACGCGCGGGATCCGTGCCGGCATGGCTCACGTCACGCGGCTCGTGAACCGGGTCATGAAGGGGCCGCTGTGGCCTTCCTCGGCGATCTTCCTGACCTGGGATGACTGGGGCGGCTTCTACGATCACGTCGAGCCTCCGATCGTGGACGTGAACGGGTATGGCCTGCGCGTGCCCGGACTGCTCATCAGTCCTTACGCTCGCGCCGGGATGATCGATCATCAGACGCTCACGTTCGACGCGTACCTCAAGCTGATCGAGGACCGGTTCCTCGGTGGGCAGCGGCTGGACCCTGCGACCGACGGACGCCCCGACCCCCGCCCGACGGTCCGCGAGGAGGTATCGATCCTCGGCGATCTCGCCCAGGAGTTCGACTTCGAGGGGGAGCCGCAACTGCCGCTCATCCTCGATCCCACGCCATGACTCCGTAGGCCGTTCGGCCTATCAGGTCGGCCACGCCGCGTGCTACAGTCCTCCGTCCGGGCTTGAATCGCGGCCCGAAGCAACTCCAGGATGCTGCCGGCGTTTGAGTTACGGGGATACAAGTGGTCATCCGAGTTCCCGACCAGAGCAAGACCCAGGGCGGCTATGCCGTCCTGGATGACCGTCTCCTCGTTCTGGACTTCCAGGCCGGGAATCCCCAGGCCTTCGTGGAGATCCACCATAGATATGGCCCGCTTGCTCGGCGAGTCTGTCAGCGTTTCCTCCAGAATCCGCACGACTCCGAGGAAGCCTTCCAAGAGACGATGATCCGGGTCTATCAGGGCCTGTATCGATTCAACGGCCGGTACGCGCTGCAGCCCTGGGTCGCCCGGATCGCCAAGAACGTGTCCCTCGACATCCT
>JBQGDK010000325.1:0-2514 GCA_052039025.1 Actinomycetota bacterium | reverse complement strand
GGTCATCCGCCGGTCGGGGCAAGCCTGGATCGACACCCGGGCCATCGCGAGCATCGGGCTCGGGTCGCGGCCTTGAGCCCATTCGGGGTTCGGGAACCGCGCCCTTGGGGATGCTTGGCGGGGCTAGAGCGGTTTCCTATTGATTGTATCGGTTGACGCGGTTATGCCTGGGGTGATATGGAGGCCCCGGGGATGAACGCCTACGCGATCGACCTCCGCGAGCGGGTCGTCGCGGCCTGCGAGGCCGGCAACGCCACCCGCGAGCAGGTCGCCGCCCGCTTCGCGGTCAGCGTCGTGTGGATCCGCAAGCTGTTGCGGCAGCGGCGTCTGACCGGCTCGATCGCCCCCAAGCCGCGCTGCGGCGGCCGGACGCCGGCCTTCGACGGCGAGGCCGCCGGGCGGCTCCGCGAGGCGGTCCGGGCCGACCCCGACGCCACCCTCCAGGAGCTCGCCCGCGCCGCCGGCGTGGCGTGCGGCACCTCGGCCGTGCATCGGGCGTTGGCCCGGCTGGGGATCACGCGCAAAAAAACTAGGGCGGCAAAGCCTGTTTGATTAGCGATTCCTCGAGAGATCGCAGGTAGGCCACCGGGTCGCGGCGGAACCGGCGGCCCAGTGTCCGCACCGCCCGGCGGCGCTCCAGCCGGCCGCGGAGATCGTGCCAGGCCTTCAGGTCGGAGGGGACCAGGTCCGCCGCCTCGATCGGGCGTAATCGGGTCGCCGCGGCCGCCACCAGGCGCACCGAGCCGCGGACCACCGTCCCCGGGCAGGCCACCTTGCGGCCGCTGCACCGCCGCTCGTGAGAGCGGTACGAGCCGAAGAACTGCTCCAACTCGTTGTTCGTCCGCGGCAAGTCCGCGACGTCGTGGCAGTGGAATAGGCCCGGCCAGTAGCTCCGCGTCACCTTGCGGAACTGGTCGAACGCCCCGGACAGGCGGCCGGACGCCCGTTGATGGCGGGCGATGGCCGCGATCAGCCCGCGGTAGCGACGCCTCACCCCGGCGGCATCCAGGCCCGTCTTGTTGCGGAGGATCGCCGCCGCACGGCGAACCCAGCCGAAGGCCACGCGCACGTCCGGCCACAGCGCCTCGGTCGCCTCCAGGCCCTTGGCCAGGATCGCCCGCAGCCGCGTCCGTTCCTTCGGGAGCCCCTTTTGGCGCCCACCCGATCCAGGCTCGCGGCGACCTCGGCCAAGCGCCCCTGGAGCTTCAGCCCGCAGGCGTCCAGGGGCGGCCGGCCGTCGTCGGTCAACGCGCTACGGACCGCCGCGCAGTAACCCCGGATCGCCTCGGCCTCGTCATCGGCACGCCCCTCGACCTTCCGCTCGATCGGGCGGATGCCGCGGACCTTCTTCTTCAGCTGGACCTTGGCGTGGCGGTCGGCCTCGTAGACGGGCAAGGCCGCTTCCCGGAGGTAGTGGAAATGGCACAGCTGATGGGGCACGCCGTCGAGGGCCGCCCCCACCGCGTTTCGGATCGACGTCTGGCCGTCCGAGACGACCCCGGCGATCGGCGTCGGCAGGGCGTCCTTCACCTCGCCGATCAGCTTGGCCAGATCGTCCTGGGTGGAGGACAGCAGGCCCCGCGCCAGCAGGACCTCGCCGCTGAGCACGTCGCGCAGGACCCAGAGGACCGCGTGGCCGACGTCCGGCTGCAGGCCGTCGAGGGCCAGGATCACCCGCCCGGCCTGCGCGGTGATCCTCTTCAGGCGATCGGTATCCGAGCACGACAGCGTCAGCAACTCGTCGTAGCGATCCAGGAGGTTGCCGACGCTCCGCGCGCAGATCGGCACGCCGCGGCGGAGGAGCTCGGCGTGGATCTCCGGGACGCTGCGGTGCTCGGCGTGGCGGAGCCGGCCGACCAGGGCGATGACATCCAGGCCGAACTCGTGTTGCGGCAGGGCCAGGCGGCCCTCCTGCTCGGGGCGGAGGCAGACCGTGTGTCGGGGGCAGTCGGGGTTACGGCAGCTGCGGATCTGGAGCCGCAGCCGCACGAGCCCTTCCAGCGTGGCGACGGTCCGCCGGGCCGTGGCGGCCGACCAGAGCGGGCCGGAGCAGGCCGGGCAGGCCCGCGTGTGGGCGGGGAGATCGAGGGTCCGGTCGGGCCGGGGGCGGGCACTCCGTCGCGGCATCGGGGCAGCTCCTCGGGGCGATCCTCGCCCAAGGGATAACAACCCCGATCCCGCTGATCAAACGATTTTTGCCGCCCTAGGTTTTTTGCGCCGGAGCCCACGGGCCTCAAGTTCGGAAGGAGGAATGCCGACAACTGATCTGGTATGCCATGCCGACTCCGAGTAAAAGAGGCCCACCGCGGTGATCGCGACGCCAACCGTCAATGGGTACGGGCCGGCCCGGAGGGTCGGTCGCACCAGACTCAGGGACGGGTCGCCCACCTCGGTACCGTCGGGTCGACCGGATGCCCTGCCCCGGCCCGGCGGGACGCGTCCCTCCACGATGGGGGGGTGTGGGGCCTGCGACGCGAGGCCCGCCCAAGGAAGGTCCGGGATCCGATCCCCTCT
>JBQGDK010000324.1:0-1724 GCA_052039025.1 Actinomycetota bacterium | reverse complement strand
CCGGCACGCCCCGAGGAAGTTCTCGGCCCACCGCTCGGTATGGAACCCCAGGAGGTCGGCCCCGAGGAGACCGGTCAGCAGGTCCTCCCGGATGTCTCGTGACAGCAGCCGAAGGTAGTCGGCCGCGGCGAACGGGACGTGATGGAAGTAGCCGATCCGCAGCTGCGGCGCTCGCTCGCGGAGGAGCGCCGGCACCAGCGAGAGGTGGTAATCCTGCACCAGGGCGTCGGCCTCACCGCCGCCGGCCTCCTCGGCCACGGCGTCGGCGAACGCTGCGTTTACGTTCCGGTATGCCGTCCAGGAGATCCGGTCGTCCTCCGACAGGCTCGGCATCCGGGGGAGGTCCCACAGGTAGTGATGGAGGAACCACAGGAGCCGATTGCTGATCCGGTTGTAGTAGCGGTCGAACGTCTTCCGGTCCGGCGTCAGAAGCCGGACGCGGTACCGAGCGCCGTCGATGCGGACCTGGACCCGCCCGTCCCGGCCCTCCGCGGCCCTCAGGCGGTCCACGTCGTCCATCGCCGAGGCCACCCACAGACCGCTGGTCTCCTGCACCACGGGGGCCAGCGCGGAGACCAGCCCGCCGGGCCCCCGGCGAGCCGCGAACCCGCCGCCGTCCACGGCGAACCGCACCGGGCCCCGGTTTGAGGCCACCAGCGTCCGGCGCTCGGTCACAGGGAGGTCAGCAGCCTGAGGTACTCGGTGAGCTCCCGCAGGATCAGGAACCGGTCTCGGACCCGCGCCCGGCCGGCTCGCCCCATCTCCGCGCGCCGCTTCGGGTCCGACAGCAGCTCCACCAGGCGGCGGGCGCACTCGGCCGGCGAGTCGACGAGGAACCCGGTCACGCCGTCCTCGATCTGGAGTCGGATGCCGCCCACGTTCCCGCCGACCACCGGGCGCTCCTTCCACATCCCCTCGGCCACGGTGAGGCCGAACCCCTCCCGGATCGACTTCTGGACGATGACATCCGAGGCCCGCTGGAACGCATTCACCACCACGGGGCCGACGTCCTGGAGGTTCGTGAGGATGTGGACGTCCGCGTCGTCGCCACGGTGTTCCTGAGCCAGCTCGAGGAAGTGCCACGCCTCCGGGTCGTCGTGGGCCATCGAACCGACCAGGATCAGCTGAGCGTCGGGAACGTCCTCCTTGGCCTCCCGGAACGCGTCGATCACCCCCAGCGGGTCCTTCCACGGATCGAACCTCGAGACCTGGGTGACCAGCGGCCGCTCGGGGTCGATGCCGTAGGCCACCACGATCTCGCGGACCGCCTCGGGGTCGAGGTAGGCGTTCTTCGGAGACAGGGGGTCGATCGACGGCGGGATGATCGACACGCGCGGCGCCACGCCGGGCTTCGCGAAGTCCTGGATCGTGAACACCGCCGCGTCGTACCGGGCGACGTGTACGGCGAACAGCGACCACACCTGCTCCATCGGCTGGGAGAGATCGATGTGGCACCGCCACACCCACTTCCCGGCGCGCCGGCCGGCGTCCTCCAGGAACGTCAGCAGCGCCACCGGCTGCGGATCATGGATGAAGACGAAGTCTGCGTCGGGCTCGAATCGCTCCGCGTTCGACCGGACCCGCTCCAGGTAGGTCGTCTCGAACGCGTCGGTCCAGGGCACCGGCATGCCCTGGAGGGCGTTGTGCACAAGCTTCGTCACCGTGAAGAACTCCTCGGAGCCCTCCAGCAGCTGCCATTCGACGGCGATCCCGAGGTCAGCGAG
>JBQGDK010000323.1:0-4998 GCA_052039025.1 Actinomycetota bacterium | reverse complement strand
CGATCTCCTCCTGGAGGAGATCGAGGACCTCCCGCAGCGGAAGCACGGCCCGCCGGAACTGGAGCACGCGCTTCTTGATCGAGAAGATGCGCTCCTGGAGATCGGTCACCGGCTCGTCGGCGAACACGGCGGCCTCGACTTCCTCGGAGACGTCCTCGAGCGCCTCGACGACGTCGAAGTAGCCGTCGACGACCTCGTCGAGGAGGGTGTAGAGCAGCGCCCCTCCCCCCTCCTTCGTCAGCTCCCCCTGCTTCTGCCACCGGTGCCGGACGCGGGCGAGGTCGAAGGCGGGCGGGAACCGCAGCGTCACCAGGTAACCGGATCCCACGAACAGGTGGATCTCCGAGTCCCGGAGCTCATCGCCCTCGAGCCGCTGGGCGTGGAGGACCAGGAAGAAGTGATCCTCGTACACCTCCACCTTGGCCCGCTGGCCCCGGTGGAGCGCGTCCTCGACGGCCAGGGGGTGAAGCTTCAGCTGGTCCTGGAGGACCCGCAGCTCGGCCTCGGACGGATCCTCCATGTCGAGCCACACGAGGGCATCGTCCTGGGCGATGAGCTCGCCGATGCGCGCGGGGTCGACGTCCTCCTCCGTCACCACCCCGTCGCGGAAGAGGTGGCAGGCCAGCGCCATGGGGCCCGAGCCTAACCCGGGGCCCGGTCCCCGGCCAGGGGTCAGTCGAGGGCCAACGCGCGAGAGATCACCAGCCGCTGGATCTCGCTGGTGCCCTCGAAGATCGTGTAGATCTTGGCGTCCCGGTACCACTTCTCGACCGGGAAGTCCTTGACGTAGCCGTACCCGCCCAGGATCTGCACGGCCTGCTCGGTGACCCGCACCGCCACCTCGGAGGCCTTGAGCTTCGACATCGAGCCCTCAGCGTGCTCGAACTCGACGCCGTTCTTGGCCATCCACGCCGCCCGCCAGGTCAGGAGCCGCGCGGCGTCGACCTCGAGGGCCATGTCGGCGAGCTTGAAGGCGATCCCCTGGTGGTCGATGATCCGCTGCCCGAACGTCCGTCGCTGCTTCGCGTACTCGATCGAGTACTCCAGCGCGGCCCGGGCGATACCGAGGGCCTGGGCGGCCGTCGACGGCCGGGTCATCTCGAACGTCTTCAGCGCGTGGTGCTGACGGGTCTGGCCGGTCCTGGCTCGCTCGAGCTTCCCCTCGAGGCGTTCCATGCCCCCGGACACGTTCTCCAGGGGGATCCGGCAGTCCTCCAGGACCACCTCGGCGGTGTGCGAGGCCCGGATCCCCAGCTTCCGCTCCTTCTTGCCCTGCGAGAGCCCGGGCGTGTCGGGCCCGATGATGAACGCGGCCTGGCCCCGGTGTCCGAGCTCGGGATCGACCGTGGCCACCACCACGTGGACGTCGGCGATCCCCCCGTTCGTGATGAACACCTTCCGGCCGTTCAGTACCCACTCATCGCCGTCGCGGACGGCCGTGGTCCGGAGCGCAGACACGTCGGACCCGGCCTCGGACTCCGTGACCGCGAACGCGCCGAGCTTCGGGTCATCCGGCGTGCCGAGCATCTTCGGGCCCCACTCCAGGAGCTGGGCCGGGGTGGCCGAGTACGCCAGCGCGGCCAGGGGCAGGCCGGTGCCGAAGATCCCCAGGCTGATCCCGGCACATCCCCACGACCCTTCCTCCATCACGAGCGGGAGGATCAGGCCGGTGGGGTCGGGGGTGACCATCTCGGCCCAGAACTCCATCGAGTAGAGCCCGATCTCCGCGGCCTTCTTCACCACCGGCCACGGGAACTCCTCCGTCTCGTCGTAGTCGGGAGCGACGGGACGGATCTCGCGCTCGGCGAAGTCGTGGGCCCACTTCCTGGCGGTGAGGTGCTCCTCGGTCAGTTGGAAATCCACGGGTCCTCCCGACAGAATGTGCCGTTCGGCATCGTGGTGCCGAACCCTACCGACTGGTAGGTTACCACCAGGTAGGGAGGGGGTCAATGGGCGGCGCCAGGACCGGCGGGAAACGGCGGATGCGGGCGCCGGAGCGACGCAAGCAGCTGCTCGAGGTCGCCCGGAAGGTGTTCGCCGGCCGCGGCTACCACGTCGTCACGATGGACGACGTGGCCCGGGAAGCCGGCGTGACCAAGCCGATCCTCTACGACCACTTCCCCTCGAAGCGTGACCTCTACCGCGACCTCCTGGAGGCCGACCTCGCTCGACTGGGTGACCGCCTCCGCGACGCCCTGGAGAAGTCTCAGGGCAACCGGGAGCGGATCCGGGGCTCCTTCCAGGCCTACTTCGACTTCGTGGACGAGGAGGGCGCCGGCTTCCGGCTCCTCATGCAGGAGGCCGTCGGTCCGGAGCGGGAGTTCCGGGAGATGCTGGCCCGGTTCCGCGACGAGGTTCTCGACCAGGTGACCGACCTGATCGTCCGGGAGTCGAAGGGCGGTCTCGGCAGGGACGAGGCGTCCGACGTGGCCCTCGGCCTGATCGGCATGGCCGAGATGGCCGCCCAGCGGGACACGGGCGCGTCGAAGCAGCAGCGGTCCAAGACCGTCGATACGCTGGTTCGCCTGGCCTGGCGGGGCATCACCGGGCTCACCCTGTAGCCGGGTTCCCCTCGTCCTCCAGGGCGTAGGCCACAGCCTGATCCACGTCCATGGCCTCGCCCTCAGCCCAGGCCCGCCGATCGGCCTCGTCATCCGTCAGGACCAGTCGGTCCCTCAGCATGCCCGCGGCCCGGGTCATCGCGCTGAGTCCGACTCCCCCGGCCTGCTCCATGGCCGTGGCCGCGCCGGCCAGCCGTAACGCCCGCTCCCGTTCGCCCCGAGCCACCGCGACGAGCGCCAGGTCGGTGAGCGCCAGCGGGATCCCCGAGGTGTCCCCGGCCTCCGCCAGGAGGTGGAGGGCCTCCCTGATCGGACCCTCGGCCTCGTCGTGCCGCTCCATCCGGTTCAGCGCGTAGCCGATCGAGAACATCGACCAGGCGGTCATGAACCGGTCGCCCAGCTCCTGGAACAGCGGCAGGGCTTCCCGGAAGTAGTCCAGGGAACGCTCGAAATCGATGTCGTGGTAGGCGTTGCCGAGCCCCCACAGGGTCCGGCCTATGCCGCCGCGATCCCCCAGCCGGCGGAAGATGGCCAGGGCCTCTTCCATGAGCGCGATGGCCATCTCGGGGTCGCGGTCCTCGTACTGGGGCAGCGCCAGCGTGAACGCGAAGTTGTAGAGGGCTTCGGCGATGGCGGCGTCGTCCCCCAGCTCTCGCCTGATCGCCAGGCACTCCTCGTAAGCCTCCCTGGCTTCTTCCACCGCCCCCATCCAGTACCGGATCCCGCCGAGCGCCTCCAGCGCGTCCGCGCGGGCCCGACCAGCCTCCGCAGCGCCGGACAGGGCGAGGAGGTGCTCCAGCCGAGCCCGGCCCTCCCGGAGGTGGCCACGCATCTGCCAGAACCGCCAGAGTGCCGCGGCGAGCTTCAGGCCAAGCTCAACCTCACCGTCGGGTTCGGCCCCGGCCAGGGCCGCCCGGAAGTTCTCGTGCTCACGCTCCAACTCGTTCAGCCACCGAACCTGGTCGGGCCCCAGGACCTCCGAGGCGGCCCGGACGGCGAGATCCGCGAAGAATTCCAGGTGCCGCCGCCGGACGGCCGGGCCGTCGTGGCCCTCGTCCAGGCTCTCCACGGCGAACTCCCTGATCGTCTCGAGCATGAGGAAACGGGGCTCCTCGGGTCCGGTGGCCATCTGTCGCAGCAGGCTCTTGTTCGTGAGCGAGGCCACGCCCTCGAGCGTGTCGATGCCGAGCTCCCCGTTCGGGTTGCAGATCCGCTCGGCCTCCTCGAGGGTGAACCCGCCCATGAACGCCGCCAGGCGGCTGAACAGACGGCGCTCCTCCGGATCGAGCAGATCGAAGCTCCAGGCGATGGCGTCGCGGAGCGTGCGCTGTCGCTGGGGGAGATCCCGCGAGCCACCGGACAGGAACGTGAGCGAGCCCTTCAGCCGGGTCAACATGGCCTGGGGGGAAAGGATCTTCACCCTGGCCGCAGCCAGCTCGATCGCCAGGGGCAGCCCGTCGAGCCGGGCGCAGATCTCGGCCACGGCCGGGGCGTTCTCGTTCGTCACCTGGAAGTCGGGCTTGACGGCTCGCGCCCGCTCGATGAAAAGCGCGACCGCCTCGAACTGGGACATCCCCTCCAGGGATGGAAGGTGGGACGGGTCGGGCAGCCCGAGTGGGGGAACGGGGAACTCCCGCTCGCCCGACAGCCCCAACGGCTCACGGCTGGTGGCCAGGACCCGGACCCGGTCGGTGGCCGTCAGGATCTGGCCGATCTCGGGCGCCCCGTCGAGGACCTGCTCGAAGTTGTCGGTGACCAGCAGGAGCTCCTTGTCGCGGAGGTGATCGACCACCACGTCCGCGGGGCTCCCCCGGGGGGCCTCCGGCAAGCCGAGCGCCTGGACCACCGCCGGCATCACCAGCGAGGGCTCGGTGATGGCCGCCAGGGGGACGAAGAAGACCCCGTCCTCCAGCTCCGGCAGGAGCTCCGCGGCGGCCTGGAGCGCGAGCCGGGTCTTCCCGGTGCCCCCCGGGCCGGTCAGCGTCAGCAGGCGGGCCTCACGCACCGCGGCCTTCACCGACTCGAGCTCCCGACGCCTCCCCACGAACGTGGTGAGCTGCACGGGGAGGTTGTTCGGGCGGGCGTCCATCGAACGGAGCGCAGGGAACTCGCTCTCTAGCCCCTCCGCAACGACCTGGGCCAGGCGCTCCGGATGAGACAGGTCGCGAAGCCGGTGCTCGCCGAGGTCGCGGAACGTGACGCCCTCGGGCGCCGCCGGCTCCACGAGCGCGCGGGACGCGTCGGATACCAGGATCTGCCCTCCGTGGCCGGCCGAGGAGATCCGGGCGGCCCGGTGGAGGTCCACCCCGACGTAGTTGTCGCCCCCGAGGCTTCCCTCGCCGGTGTGGATCCCCATGCGGACCCTGACCGTGGCTCCCTCCGGCCACCCGTGGGCAGCGATGGCCCGCTGGGCCTCCACCGCCGCGGCCACGGCCTG
>JBQGDK010000322.1:0-7651 GCA_052039025.1 Actinomycetota bacterium | reverse complement strand
GAGCTAGAGCTTGTAGCCCAGCGTCCGGAGCAGGGCCTTGCGCTCGGCGACGTGTTCTTCGGTCTCGACGCCGAGCGGACTGCCGCCGTCGATCACGCCGAGGATCCCCCGCCCCAGGTCGGTCTCGGCCACCACCACCTCGACCGGGTTCGCGGAGGCGCAGTAGATCCGACATACCTCCGGCACGGCCTTGACCGCGTTGAGCACGCTGACCGGGAATCCCTCCCGCAGGAACACGATGAACATGTGTCCGGCACCGATAGCCCGAGCGTTGTCGACCGCCAACCTCACCAGGTCCTCGTCGTTGCCGCTCCGGCGCACCAGGCGAGGGCCCGATGACTCACAGAACGCCAGGCCGAACCGGAGCGTGGGCGAAGCCTGGGACAGGGTCTCGTGAAGGTCCTCCACGGTCTTGATGAAGTGGGACTGTCCGAGGATCAGGTTGACGTCCTCGGGCTTCTCGATCGGCACGATCCTGGTCTCCACCGTCCACCTCCCGTCTCGCCGTTGGACCGACGATCTGGCCAGGATACGGCCACCACCCGGGCCGTGGAGGGCGGCACTCATGGCCGACGGCATCCCCACAGGTGTGGACGATGCGCGGGCGGAATCCGAACGCCAGTATCCCCCCGTCCCAACCGCGTGCTCCGCCTACCGCTCGACCGGGGCGAGGGGCTCACACGAGGGCCAGCGCCACGAGCATCACGCCGAGCCCGACCAGCAGCAGCGCGAGAACGCGCCGGAACACCACCTGCGGGATCCGGCGGAGGACGGGCGCCCCCAACAGCGTGCCCACGACGACGCCGACCGTGAGGCCCAGGACCAGTGGCCAGTGAGCGAGGAGCGCCCGCCCGCTCGATATCAGATAGATGGGCGTCCGGGCGGCATCGACGAGGATCGCGCTGGCCGTGGCGGTGGCTATCAGCGCCTGCGGCCCGAGGTCGAACCGGAGGAGTGCCGCCGAGCGGATCCCGCCCTGGTTGCCGACGAGCCCGCCGAACCCACCCGAGAGGAGGCCGGCGACGATGGACCACCCCCCCGGGAACCGCAGTCGGCTCGCCAGCCCAGTCAGCTCGGACACCCCGGCGAACACGAGGAGCACGCCGAGCACCACCCCCAGGATCGGGCTCGACACGAACGCGTGCAGGACCGCCCCGGCGAGCCCACCGGCCGCGCTGGCCAGCCCGAACGTGAGGAGCACCCCCCGATCGATGGAGCGCCGGAGCATCCACAGACGGACCCCTGTGGCCGCCACATGCGGGAGCGCCACGAGGGCGACGGCGATCTTCGTGCCGACGGAGAGGGCCAGGGCCGGCGTGAGGAGGCTTCCGATCCCGAACCCGGCGAGCGCCGCGACCGCGCCCGCCAGCACGGCGAGCCCGATCAGGAGCGCCTCGTACACGCGTCAGCTCTCCAGGCCGAGCGCGTCGCGGAGGAACGTGAGCTCGAGCCGGAGGAGGTTCTCGGCCACGGCCGTCTCCTTGGCCATGTGGCTGGCGCCGGACAGCGGGATGAACGTGTGCGGGCGGCCGGCCTCGAGGAACGCCCGCGACAGCCGGAGGGCGTTCGCCGCGAACACGTTGTCGTCCGCGAGGCCGTGGATCACCAGGATGGGGCGCCGCAGCGATGCGGCCTCCTCGATCAGCGAGCCGCGCCGGTAGGCCTCGGGGTCCTGGTCGGGGTGGCCGAAGTACCGCTCCGTGTAGTGGGTGTCGTACAGGCGTGGGTCGGTGGCGGGTGCCCCGGCGATCGCCGCGTGGAACACCTCGGGGCGCCGCAGGACGGCCGCGGTGGCCAGCTCGCCGCCGAACGACCACCCTCGGATCGCCACCCTGGTGAGATCGAGGAATGGGAACCGCTCGGCGGCCGCATGGAGGGCATCGACCTGGTCCTCGAGGGCGGGGGCGATCATGTCGCCTCGGACCCGGCGCTCCCAGGCGGCGCCGCGCCCCGGCGTCCCCCTCCCGTCGACGACCAGGACGGCGAACCCCTGATCCGCGAACCACTGAGACTCCAGGAGCCCGTCGCGGACCCGGACCACACGCTGGAACCCGGGCCCGCCGTACGGATCGAGCAGGACCGGGAGCGGGACATCCGGCTCGCGCCCTCGCGGGACGAGCAGGGCCGACCGGAGCCCACGCTCGCCGGCGAGGAAGAACGTCGGCTTCGGCCAGACGAGCGGCGTTTCCTGACTGGACCCGATCGTCGTCACGGCCTCGCCGCGGCGGATCACGGTCGCCGCCGGAGGATCCTCGACGGTCTCGGACGTCACCACGAGCGTCTCTCCCTCCGCCGCCGCGTCGTGGACACCGGCCGCCTCGGAGAGCCGCTCCAGGGAACCATCCGGCGACCACCGCCACACGTGCCACTCGAGCGGGTCGTCCGAGGCCAGGAACGTCACGTCGCTGCCCGCGTGGACGATCCGGCCGACCTGGAGGCCCGGCGGCGTCACGGGCTCTCCATCGATGGCGAGCCGCCGCGTGTCCTCGGCGTCGACGGTGGACACGAGGCGGCCGTCCTCGGTCCACGCCGGTGAGCCGGGCACGAGCTCGAGCCAGGCATCGTCCCGGTCCTCGCGGAGGAGCGCCGTCCCGCCATCCGGGCCGGCCGCCAGCACCCGGGTCGTGCGCTGATCCCGGGACTGCACGACGAGCGTGAGGGGCTGCCTCTCGCTCCAGACGACCCGAGCCAGGTACTCGAAGGCCACCCGGTCCCACTCGACCTCCACCCGGGAGCCGTCCAGGCCGAGGATGGAAAGGCGCACGTCCGCGTTCTGGGTCCCCGCGGCGGGGTACCGCAACGCCCGGGGCGTCGCGTCCGGGTCGACCGCGTCGAAGATGTGCCACGTCCCGACGTGGCGCTCGTCCACTCGGGCGGCGGCGATCCACTCGCCGTCCGGAGACCACCAGAACCCCTCCCGCCGCCCCATCTCCTCCGCGGCCACGAACTCCGCGAGGCCCCAGGCGACGTCCGGATCGTCCTCGGTGGCGAGCACCCGGTCCTCGTCTCCATCGAGATCGATGACGTGGAGGGCCCGGCCGGCCACGTACGCGATGCGACGGCCGGTCGGGTCGATCCGCGGATCGAACACGGGCGCCGTGGCCGGGAGCTCGCGCCATCCCCCGTTCACCAGATCGGCCACGACCAGCCGCCCCCCCGCCGAGAACGCGGCCACGGTCACGGCCCGGTCCGTCGAGTAGGCGACCACGCCCTCGGCCCGCTCCCGGGCCCGCTCCCGCCTGGCCAGCTCCTCGGCCGGCAGGTCGGTCTCGCCGGATTCGCCCTCGCGAGGGTCGAACACGAGCCGCTCCCGGCCCTGGGCGAGGTCGAGGACCCACAGCCCCGTCACGGGGTCGGCCCCGGCGAACGACCGGATGAATGCGATCCTGGAACCGTCCGGGGAGATCGTGAAATCCCTGGGCCGGCCCAACGTGAACCGCTGGGTCCTGGCCTGCTGCCGGGGGAACGCGCCCTCGCTCGGGTCCTCGCTCACCGCGGGCGCCGCCTGGTGCCGGGGGTGGGGCATCCCCGAAGCCTACCCGTCGACCTGGAGCGACGGCGGGGAGCGCTCCAGCACGAACATGCGGAACGGTCGGTCGGTCATCCGACGATAGGTCGCCCACCCCGGCCAGATCTCGACGAGCCGGCGCCAGTAGCGCTCGAACTCCGCGGGGGTCGCGGGACGTCCCTTCACGGCGCGCCGGACGGCACCGATCTGAACCGTCGCGCTCGGATCGGCCATCAGGTTGTACGACCAGCCGGGATGACGACGACGTCCGTAGTTCGAGGCCAGGACGACGTACCGGTCACCCTCCTCCAGATAGAGCACCGGCGTGGGGCGCCGCTTCCCCGTTCTTCGGCCCGTCGTGGTCAGCACCATCTGTGGGATCGCTCTTGGAGCGAGCCCTCGCCTCCAGCCGCTCAACCGAAGCGCGAGCCTGTCGAGGGGCGTCCACACGTACCGCAGGATGTGGACGCCGGGGACCCGGCCGGTCAGCCACACGCCCAGCCGGTGGTACGGGGTCACACCGAGGGCTCCCCGAGCACGTCGGGAGCATGGTGACACCCTTCGCGTCGGGGCGGGCTCTCCCGGGCGACACCCTCGCGTCCTCACCGCACCCAGGTCAGGGTGCCTCGGCGGCGCAGGCCTCCTCGAGCGAGGCGTAGTACTCATCGAGGGGCTCCATGCCCACCCGTCGGCGGCGTTCCTCGACCGTCTCGGGGTCGCGGATCGGGGTGGCCGGCTCGACGCGCCCGTCCCGACACCGGATCTGGGTGCCGTAGGCCTGGGGCCGGCTCCGGTTGACCGCCACCCGATCCTCCAGGTAGGCCACGTCCGTCGGGTCGGCCTCGCGTTCGGCCAACGCCTCCCTCATCAGCGCCAGGACCCGCTCCTGGAACGCCACGTCGAGGTCGGAGTGCTGGGCGATCAGCCAGGCGGCGCTGGCTCCGTCGCGGCCCACCATGTCGATCGTGGGCCAGCCGTATTCATCGATGATCTGCTTCAGCCGCTGGGTCCTGGTGTGATCGGATCCCTCGGCTCCCTCGCCCATACGCTGGGCTTGATCGGCATCCCGCATGTCGAGGAGCTTTCGCCGAAGCTCGGGGTTCTCGATCCCTCCGCCGTCGGAGCACGCCACGGTGAGCGCGGCCAGCCCGACCATCAGGCCCATCAGGACACCGCGGTGGCGAGGTGCGCTGGCCATCCCACCTCCCACGAGCAGAGTAAGCCCTCTGAGCGGCCGTAGACATGGTCCCGACGTCCTTCCGACGTCGCCTCGACGTCCCCCCGAGGAGTGGTCAGTCCGCCACGGTGTCGAGCTCGAGCGCCTCCAGGAGCGTGCCGAGTGCCGGATTGCGGATCTCGGCGGCCAGGGAGCGGGCAACGGGAACCGCCCCGGGCTCACCGAGGCGGGCTCGGTAGAGCGCGGCCTTGAGGACCAGCTCCCGGATCCCCCGGCCGGCGGCGATCCGTTCAAGCTCGTCGATCCACAGCGAGGTTGATTCCGCGCCATTGTCGACGGCCACGTCACAGAGCGCGTCGAGGGCGTACGCCTCGATCCAGCGGTACGTATCCGGCAGGCGCCGACAGAGCCGCGGTGCCTCGACCAGCAACTCGAGCGCGCGAGAGACGTCGCCTCGCGCCGCGGCCACGAGACCGAGCCCCCGCAGCGAGATACCTTCCCAGCATGGATCGCCGACCTGGCAGCCGAGGGCGAAGGCGTGCTCGAACCTCGCCTCGGCCGAAGCGACGTCCCCCACCAGGAGATCGATCTCGGCGCGAAACGACTCGGGCCATGGCACGAACGCCGTCATGCTGCGTGCCTCGGCCTCGTCGATGGCCCGTTCGAGGAGGCCGAGCGCGTCCTCGATCTCACCGCGCAGGAGGTGGTAGCGACCGAGGAGGGTCAGGGCCTGCCCCAGGGGTTGGCCGCCGGCCAGCTCGTTCGCGCGTCCAAGGGCGGAGCGGAGGAGCTCGCCCGCGGCTGGGTAATCCCCGACATCGTGCCGGCAGGCACCGCGGATCAGCTCCACCCATGCGAGTTCCCCGTCGTTTCCGGCAGCGTGCTCCGACGCTCGCGTCAGGGACCCCTCCGCCCGCTCGTACTGCGCACGGAGGAATTGGACCCAGCTGATCTCACGCCAACCCGTCGCGGCGACGCTCCTGCTTCCAGCCTGCTCCGCGAGCGTGGTTCCCTCGTGGAGCGCTGCGGCGCCTTCCTCATCCGTGCCGCGAGCAGAGTGGACGAGCGCCCCACCCAGCGACACCAACGCTCTGGCCAAGAGCTCGCGCTCGTCGAGCCCCCGAGCAGCGGCCACGGCACCTCGCATGCGGTCCAGCCCCGCCTCGACGGCACCCGCGGCCAGCGCCGCTTCACCGGCCTCAACCTGGGCCAGCACGTCCGCTCGCCCCGACACACGACCGGTGACCCGGACCTGCCCGGCGGCCGCGGCCGCCCGGAGCGCAGGGGTTGGCTCGACGCCGAGCTCGCGCCTGAAGAGCTCGGTGCATACATCCACGTGACGCCGCGCGGCATCGGGATCGCCCGCTGCGCGCAGACAGCGAACGAGGAGGACATGGGCGTTCTCGTCGTACGGGTTGAGCCGAACGAGTTCCGAGGCATGCCGGGCAGCGGTGGCGGCCTCGCCGCGAGCGAGGAGGGCGAGCGCTGCCTGATGGAGCACTGCGCCGGTCATGCCCGCCACATGACGACGCTCGTTCTCGAGCCAGATCTCGAAACCGGGACTGGCACGGAACACCAGCCCGTCCAGCAATTCGTGACCGAGCCCGGGAAGGTCGACGGCCTCCACCCAGGAACCCTTCCTCACGATCTCGATGTCGACGCGGGTCCCCGGCGCCAGCGTGAGACGGAGGGGATCGCCGACGAGCTCCACGTGGTCGCCCAGTCCCCGGCGCAGGACCGACAGCGTCCACCGAAGCGATCCGAGGGGGTCATCGGCTTCCGGGAACAGCAGGCCGGCGAGCCGCTCCCGCGACGGGGGCACCTGGCTCCGGACGAGGTAGGTGAGCAACCCCCATGCCTTGTGGCCACGGAATGGATCCAGCCCCGTGCCGTCCCGCTCGAGCCTCGGTGAGCCCAAGAGGTGGATGCTCATCCCCCCGCCCGTCACACGCGCCGTCACACGCCCCACTGTGACGCTCCTCCCCGACCTGTTCAACGGGGAGGGATGCGACGATGAGGCAGAACAGGACAGAACGGCCAAACCACGGCACCGTGGGAGCGGTCCCCCGTGCTCGGAGATGGATCGGTCTGGCCCTGGCGGCAGCGCTGGTGGGAATCCCTGCCGGGAGCGCGGTGGCGAAGGTGATGATGTTCTCGGCATGGACTCCAGCCGAGAAGCTCGACGAGATCGCCGGCAACAGCACCGAGCTGAACACCCCATTCCTCGACGGCTGCCCGATCCAGTCGCCGGACGGGCTCAGCCTGTACATGGCCTCCAACCGGCCCGGCGGGGAGGGGCTGCTCGATATCTGGGTCGCCCACCGGGACAGCCAGAGCGCACCGTACGGAGATCCGGCGAACCTCGGGACGCCCGTCAACTCGGCCGCGGACGACTTCTGCCCCACGCCCGTCCGTGGACGCGGCCTCTTCTTCGTCAGCAGGGAGGCTCTGCCCGGAAGCTGCGGGCTCGGGGATATCTACTTCACGCGCCTCAATCGCGTGCACGGATGGCGCGAGCCCGTCCATCTCGCCTGTGCGCCGGATGGGCCGAACAGCGCCCTTGACGAGCAGGGTCCGTCGTACGTTGAGGTCCGCGGAGAGGAGTACCTGTACTTCTCGCGGAGCTCGGCGAGCGTGCCCGGCGACATCTTCGTCAGTGAGGGCCGCCCGGATGGAAGCTTCGGTCCGGCCGCCCCCGTGGCCCAGCTCAACGACGCCGCCGCGAACGACATCCAGCCGAACGTGCGCAAGGACGGGCGAGAGGTCATGTTCTCATCGAACCGGTCGGGAGCGTCGGTGGGCCAGGACATCTGGACGTCCACACGGGCCAGCATCCATGATCCCTGGTCGATCCCGGTGAACCTCGGCGATGCTGTGAACACCGCCGCCGCGGAGACACGGCCGTCGCTGTCGTGGGACGGACGGACGCTCCTGTTCGGCCGTGCGCCGGGGCCGGAAGGCATGTC
>JBQGDK010000321.1:0-7442 GCA_052039025.1 Actinomycetota bacterium | reverse complement strand
ACGTCGGGGGCCGGTACTCGGCGCTCACCGCATTCGGGCTCCTCCCGGCGAGGCTGATCGGGGCCGACGTCGAGGCGCTCCTGGCTTCCGGGGCGGAGGCCGCCGCGGCGTGCGGCGGATCGGTCGGCGTCCACGCGAACCCCGGGGCCGTGGCCGGGGCGATCCTCGGTGAGGCCGCCTCGGCGGGGCGGGACAAGCTCACGCTCCGGATCGCCGAGCCGGTGCGCTCGCTGGGCGCGTGGACCGAGCAGCTGGTGGCCGAGTCGACCGGGAAGGACGGCACCGGGATCGTGCCGGTGGCGGACGAGCCGGGCGAGCCGCGAGCCGCCCACGACCGCCTGTTCCTGGCCATCGGGGAGGAGGCGCCGCCGGAGCCGTGGGTGTGGCTGCCGCTGGGGTCGCCGGAGGACCTGGGGGCGGCGTTCTTCGTCCTCGAGTTCGCCACGGCGGTGGCCGGGCACGTGCTCGGGATCCACCCGTTCGACCAGCCCGATGTCCGGGCCGCCAAGGACCGGACTGGCGAGGTCCTCGCCGCCGGGGAGATCCCGGAGGAGCCGCCCGCCGACCTCGATGGGCTCCTCGGATCGGGCGGGCCGGGCGACTACGTGGCGATCCAGGCGTTCGTCGGGCCCGACCCCACGCTTCGGGCGAGCCTTCAGGACGCCCGGGGGCGGATCACCCGGGCCCTGGGGGTGCCCACCACGCTGGGCTACGGGCCCCGGTACCTCCACTCCACCGGCCAGCTCCACAAGGGTGGGCCGAACACCGGCGTGTTCGTCCAGGTCGTCGAGGAGCCCGGTGAGGACCGGGCCATCCCCGGGAAGCCGTTCACGTTCGGCCGCCTCCTGGCCGCCCAGGCGGCGGGTGACCTGGCCGCGCTGCGGCAACGGAACCGGCGGGTCGGTCGGGTTCCGCTCGAGGCCCTGGTCGCCTACGGCGGCGACCGGGGCTAGGCTGGCGGGCACACCCGAGGACGGAGGGAGGGCAGATGGCCGAGTTCATCACGGTCGGTCGGGCCGACGAGGTGCCCGAGGCGGAGATGCGCCAGTATCAGGTCGGCGGCGAGGACGTCGCGGTGGCCAACGTCGACGGAGAGCTCCACGCGTTCAGCGACGTGTGCACCCACGCAGGGTGTTCGCTGGCCGAGGGGGACCTCGAGGGGACCACGGTCACCTGCATGTGCCACGGGAGCGAGTTCGACGTGACCACCGGGGACGTGCTGAACGGCCCGGCCACCGAGCCCGTCCAGACGTTCGAGGTGACGGTCGAGGGCGACGACCTGAAGATCGGGATCTAACCCGTGCGGCTGGGGATGGTCGGGCTCGGGCGGATGGGGGGCAACATGTCGACGCGCCTGATCCGCCACGGGAACGGCGTGGTGGGCTTCGCGCGGGGCGAGGCGAGTCGGCGCGCCGCCGCGGCGAACGGGGCCGAGGTCACCGATTCGCTGGAAGCCCTGGTGGCGGGCCTGGAGCCGCCCCGAACCGTCTGGCTCATGATCCCGGCCGGCGACCCGACCGAGACGACCGTGGCCGCCCTCGGCCACCTCCTCGACGCCGGGGACCTGGTCGTGGACGGGGGGAACTCGAACTTCACGGACTCGGTCCGACGGGCTGCCGCCCTGGCCGCACGCGATGTGGCGTTCATCGACGCGGGCGTGTCCGGCGGCATATTTGGCCTGGAGGAGGGGTACTGCCTCATGCTCGGCGGCCCGGATGAGGCCGTGGACCGGCTCCGGCCGGCGCTCGACGCCCTGGCCCCCGAGGGGGGGTGGGCGCACGTCGGCCCGTCCGGGGCCGGACACTTCGTGAAGATGGTCCACAACGGGATCGAGTACGGCCTGCTCCAGTCGTACGGGGAGGGGTTCGAGATCCTTCGGTCCTCGGTGTACGAGCTCGACCTCCGCAAGGTGGCCGAGGTGTGGCGGAACGGGAGCGTGGTGCGCTCGTGGCTGCTCGACCTCCTGGCCCGGGCGCTCGAGGACGATCCGGGGCTCGAGACCGTGGCCGGCTACGTGGAGGACTCCGGCGAGGGGCGGTGGACGGTGCTGACCGCGATCGACCAGGACGTCCCGGCCCCGGTCACGGCGCTGTCGCTCTTCGCCCGGTTCGGGTCCCGTCAGGAGGAGTCGTTCGCGGCGAAGGTGATCGCCGCGCTGCGACGAGAGTTCGGCGGCCACGCGGTCCGCCCGGACGCCGACTGACGTGGCCGGGAAGCTGTCGCCCCCCGACCCGCAGGCGTTCGTCGTGTTCGGGGCCACCGGAGACCTGACCCGCCGGAAGCTGCTGCCGGCTCTCTATCACCTGCACCTCGAGGGGCTTCTGCCTCCGCGGTTCGCCGTGATCGGCTACTCCCGCCGCGACCTGTCCGACGACGACTTCCGGCGCGTCGCGCACGAGGCCTGCGTCGAGTTCGGCCGCTGCCGGATGGAGCGAGAGGAGTGGGACGCGTTCGCCGCCGGGCTGTTCTACGTCCGGGGAGACTTCATGGGCCAGGGCGCGCTGGCGCCGCTCCGATCGAAGCTTGAAGAGCTCGACCGCGAACGTGGGACCGAGGGGCGGCGCTTCTACTACTGCGCGGTCCCGCCTGACACGTTCGACGAGGTGGTGCGGCGGCTGGAGGAGGAGTCCATGACCGGCGAGGCCCGATTGGTGATCGAGAAGCCGTTCGGGTCCGACCTGGAGAGCGCCCGGGAGCTGAACTCGATCCTGGCCCGCGGGTTCGAGGAGTCGCAGATCTTCCGCATCGACCACTACCTCGGCAAGGAGACCGTCCAGAACATCCTCGTGTTCCGGTTCGCCAACGCGCTGTTCGAGCCGGTCTGGAACCGGCGGTTCGTCGACCACGTCGAGCTCACGGTGGCCGAGGACATCGGGATCGAGGGGCGCGGCCGGTTCTACGAGAGGACCGGCGCGGTCCGGGACATGGTCCAGACGCATCTGTTCCATGTCCTCACGTTCCTGGCGATGGAGCCGCCCGTGGCCCTTGAGCCCGAGGACCTCCGGAACGAGATCGTCAAGGTCCTCCGGTCGATGCAGCCGGTTCGGCCCGAAGCGGTGGTGCTCGGGCAGTACGCGGGGTACCGGGACGAGCCCCACGTCGCCCCGGCCTCGAACGCGGAGACGTTCGCGGCGCTCCGCATGGAGATCGAGAACTGGCGATGGGCGGGTGTCCCGTTCTTCCTCAGGACCGGGAAGCGCCTCCCCCGCCGGGTGGCCCAGGCGAACGTCGTGTTCCGCCGGGTCCCCCACCACGTGTTCGAGGCCACCGGCGCGCCCGAGGTGCCGCCGAACCGGCTGTCGCTCCGGATCCAGCCCGACGAGAGCATCTCGCTGTCGTTCACCGTCCAGCGCCCCGGGTTCGGCATCGAGCTCGATCAGGCGGCCCTGGACTTCGACTTCGGAGAGCGGTTCCAGGGGCTCGAGCTCGTCGAGGCGTACGAGCATCTCCTCCTGGAGGCGATGCACGGGGACCGCACGCTGTTCATCCGTCAGGAGGCCGTGGAGCGCTCCTGGGAGGTCCTCCAGCCCTTGTTCGAGGACCCCCCGCCGGCGGCACCCTACGAGCCCGGAACGTGGGGCCCGCCGGGGGCCGACGCCCTCATCGCTCCCCGGCGCTGGTTGACGACGTAGGGACCTCGGGGCCCGGCGCGGCCCGGTAGCCACACGAGCCGCACCGGCTGTCGGTGGCCCGCAGCCGGCTCCCGCAGTACAGGCACGGTCCCTCCCGAGGCCCCTCGCTCCGCGAGCCTCGGGACCGGCGGAGGAGGAACACCAGCGCCACCACGGCGCCGGCGATCAGGATCTCGTCGAGGCCGCCCGCGTGCGCGATCACCGGCTCATCCGCCCGATAGGACCAGGAGGCCGGTCATCGTGAACAGCACCATGATCGCCAGCAGGGCGTACTGGGTGCGCATCGCCAGGCTCCCCCGGAACGCCGCCACGGATCGGTCGTGGGCCAGGACCACGCCCGCCACGTGGCCGGCCACGATGGCGAACACCTGCACGTACCACACCGCTACCGCGGAGATCAGCGTGAAGTTGATGGCCCGGGTGGCCGTGCCGAACAGATCCCACCCGAACCCGAACGGGTCCGAGACGAGCGCGACCCCGCCCTGACCCTCGAGGATCAGGTAGGAGAAGTAGTGGGCGCCCACGTAGGCGAACGCGATCGGCACGAGGCTGTGCACGAACCGCACGGCCAGCGGGTGCCACGGGGTCCCGGCGATCGCCGAGGCCACCGCCATCGCCAGCACGTATGCCATCGATACCAGCAGGATCGTGGCCAGGAGGCCGGCCGTCCCGGCGAGCACCAGCCCGACCCCCGACAGCGATCGGGTCCACGAGAGCCACGTCGAGGTCCCGGTGAACCCGTCGAACGTGGTCGACCCGATGATCACCATCACGAAGGCCACCAGGCCCGGCCGGTGCTCAAGCCCGGGCAATCCGGAGAGGGGCGGGCGGAGCACCACGCGACCGTCGTCGCGGCGGTCCAGGAACGCCATCCTCGACAGCATGCCGAAGTACACCGCGAAGGACTCGCCGCTCCGGTTCCATTGCTCCCGACCGAACACCGCCATGCCCCCCAGCGTCACAGCGGTGTACGCCCCGATGGCCCAGGCGAGCGCCCGAGGGCTCGCGCCGTTCGGGGCCACCAGCTCCATCCACAGGAACCCGATGAGCAGGATCGCCGCCGGCCACACGCCCCAGGACTTCGGGTAGCTCCGGCGGGGACGCTCGCCGATCCCGAGGACCCGGGCCAGCGTGTCCCACGGTGAGAGCGTGGCCCACCAGTTCCCGAACAGGGCGTGGACGAACGCCAGCCCCACCCAGAACCACACGTAGACGAACACCGGCGCGAGGTTGCGGCTGGGCTCATCGCGGCCTGCCACGGCCGCGGCCAGGACCAGCGCGAAGATCGCGACCGAGATCGTCCGGACCACCGCGTCCGGGACCGTGCCGGTCAGCACGCGCTGGAGCGGCGCCGGCAGGAGCCGGCCCGGGGCGCCGTCCTCGAGCCGGGGCTCCTTCCACAGCGCCCCCAGCGCCACGAACGACACCACCACGGCCGCGGCGGCCCCGTACACGAACAGCCACACGGGCACCGGCAGATCCAGCCTCCCGCCGAGCCCGTGGGCCCCCGCAGGTGAGGCCGCGGTCGCCACGAGCGCCGCGGCCACGGCGATGGGCGCGGCCAGCCGTCTCACGGGGAGACCTCCAGATTCGCCAGGAGCAGGCCGGCTTCCTCCAGCTCGATCTCGATCACCCCGGGGATGTTCGCCCGGAACTCGATCGTGGCCTCGCGGTCCGGCGACACCTCGGCCGAGAGGTCGTACACGTGCACGTGGACCTCGTCGGTCACGTCGGCCTCCACCCGGAGCGATACGCGCTGGCCCTGATCGACCTCGATCGTGGCCGGGTTCGCCACCCGCCTGCCCTCGACCTCCGCCTCGACCCGGCCCTCCTCGATCTCGATCTCCACCTCGAGGGCGTCCTGCCCCGTGGGGGTCTCGGTCGGGGTCTCGACCGGCGTGGGGGTGCTCGTGCCGCCCGTCGTCGTGGGGGCCGGCGTCGCCGCCGGCCCGGGCTCGTCGTCGGGCCGGAGCAGGAGGAACAGTCCCACCAGCACGGCCGCGCCCAGGACGACCGGGATCAACCATCGCATCGCTCTCACGGCTCACCTCCTCGGTCGGAATGCCCGGGCCGCGGCCGCGGCCCGGGGTCACGCCGGGAGGGGTGAGGGAGGGGCGCGCCGCCTGGTCCGGATCAGGAAGATCAGGCGGGGCGCGGAGAGCCGCCCGGCGGTGGAGCGGGGGCGTGCCCGGGCCCGCCGAGGGCGGGCCGGGTGCCGCGCCGCGACGACGACCACCGAGGTCACGGCCCACACGACCAGCCACGCGGCCGCGGCCACGGCGACCTGCACCACCACGCCGAGGAGGACCGCGGGATCCGCCAGGGCCGCCCCGAGGTCCGGGCCCCGCTCGACCACCTCCACGATCAGGAACGCGCCGACCTGCGCCAGCGCGAGCCACGGCAGGAGCCGGCCGCGTGCCGCGGCGCCGGTCCGAACGGCCCGGGCCGCAGCGACCACCAGCAGAGCGGGGATGGCCGCGCCCACCGAGAGCGCGGCCGGGCCCAGCCAGGCGTGGCCGGTGGCCAGCAGGTGGGTGCGCCGCGCCGACGCCGACGGGTACGCCAGCAGGTACGTGAGGCTGTGCCCGAGGACCAGGCCGGCCCACGCGATGCCCGCGGCAACGAGCGCGTCGCGCCTGCGCATGCCATCCCATCGTATCGCTCGCCGACGGACGCCCGCGCTCGGGTTCGGTAGGGTTCGGCTACGACACGAAGGAGGACCCATGGCCAGGGAGATCGACTGGCAGCTGTTCGAGAAGGCCGCCGACATCACGGCATCGGCCCTGCGTGGGGCCATGGGCGGCGAGGACTCCCAGCCGCCGGACTACGCCGGGCAGGTGTTCAGGGCCGTGTGGGAGGCGCTGAAGGAGGCCGCCGAGGACCTTCCGGACAAGCCGCGGGCCGGCTTCGCCACGACCGCCTGATCAGCCGGCCGGGGTCACGCCCGCCGCGGTCAGGTCGCGCATCGACACGATGCCCATCACGTGGGCGCCGTCGGCCACCGGCAGGTGGCGGAAGCCGCGGTCCAGCATCGTGCCCAGGGCCTCCTCGGCGGGGGTCGAAGGGGGGACGGTGATCGGGTCGGGCGTCATCCACTCGGACACGGCATGCCCGGCCGCGTCGAAGTGCTCGCCGAGCGCGCGGACGATGTCCCGCTCGGTGAAGATGCCGAGCAGCCGGTCTCCATCCATCACGAGCGCCGACCCGATCCGGCGCTCGCCCATCACCGTGGCGGCCTCGGCCACGGTCGTGGTCGGCTCGATCGAGAACAGCGACGCGGTCATGATGTCGCCGACCGTGGTCACGGCCTCACCCTAGCCGCTGACGGTGACGCGTTCCACCCGGGGAACCCTCGCCGGGGCCCGGCCCGTCGAACGGGCGAGGGAGGTGGTGGCGATGGCGCGGATGTGGACGGGGATCGCCCTGGTGGCCGTGCTGGCGGCCGTGCTGGCGGTAGGATGCTCGGAGTCGGAGCCCTCGGGGCGCGGCGGCGGCGGAGCGGACGCGGAGCCGTTCCTGGAACAGGGAGAGGGCCAGGCGGCGCCATCCGCCGGCGACGAGGGCGCGGCGATCGAGGTGCCGTCGGTCGGCCCGGACGTGATCAAGACCGCAGAGGTCGAGGTCGAGGTCGGCCGCGACGGGATCGGCGAGGCGATGTCCGCGGCCACGTCGATCGCCGCGAGCTCCCAGGGCTTCGTGGTGTCGACCTCGACCGGGGGCCGTGAGGCCCGGCGGGGCACGATCGTGCTCCGCGTGCCCGAGGACCGGTTCGAGGGGGCGCTGAACGACCTCCGGGCCCTCGGGGAGGTC
>JBQGDK010000320.1:0-5860 GCA_052039025.1 Actinomycetota bacterium | reverse complement strand
CCGGGGAACGACACGCTGTTCGGCAGCAAGGGAGACGACCGGATCGCCGGAGGGAGCGGGAGGGACGAGATCGACGGCTCCACCGGCTCGGATCGGCTGCGGGGACAGGCCGGACCGGACCGCATCCGCGCCCGTGACGGCCAGGTCGACCGGGTGAACGGGGGAATGGGCAAGGACCTCGCCCGGGTCGATCGGAAGGACCGCGTCCGGTCGGTGGAGCGCCGGATCGTCTGAGGTCAGGCGGACAGGGCCCAGACGACCAGCGCGGCCACCACGGCCAGGGCCACCAGGAAGATGGCCAGGTCCGCCGCCTTGACCCTGCCCGGGCGATACGCGTTGAACCCCATCCCCTCGACCCTACCTCACTCCTCGGCCACGAGATCCCCGAACGTGCGCGCGTTGCGGACCGCGTAGTCCCGGTAGCAGTTGTTGAACAACGCGTGGGTCTCCTTGGCGCCGTCCATCATCTCCCGGACCCGCGGGACCCACTCCTCGAGCTCCCCCTCCGGGTAGTCGTACCGGAAGCGCTCGGTCGGGGGGACCCCCTTCTTCGTCCAGGTCTCGGCCCGCCGGCCGTGGAACCGCACCACCGCGAACCGCTCGGAGGTGGCCTCGGCCACCGGCGGCACGCTGACCTTGAACCCCTGGGGCATGTCCACGGCCACGAACGGGATCCCCTGGGCCCGGTGGAAGTCGAGGGTCTTCCGGGTGGCCTCCTCGTCCGCGAACCACGCCCCCTGCCGGTACTCGACCGCGATCTCGTAGTCCGGCAGGCGCTCCCGCGCGGCCAGGATCGCCTCTCGCGCCTTCGAGCCCGGCATGAACCACTGCGGGTACTGGAACATCACCAGCCCGAGCTTGCCGGCCGAGTGGAGGGGCATCAGCGCCGAGCGGAACATCTCCCAGATGCGGGCCGCCGCATCGGGGGGGACGTCCTTCGCCGAGACCCGGGGGCCGGCGCCCTCCGGGAGCGCCTCGCGGACCTCCTTCGGCAGCCCCCGGACGAGCACCGGGTGGCCGGTCATCAGCGAGAACGCCTTCACGTCGAACGTGAAGTCCGGCGGCGTCCGCTCCACCCACAGCGCCGCGTTCCGCTCGCTGGGAAGGCCGTAGTACGTCGAGTCGACCTCGACGACGTCGAAGCGCGAGGCGTAGAACCTCAGACGCTCCTCGGGCGTGTTCGCCTCCGGCGGGTACCACCCGGACTCCAGCAGGGTCTTGTCGGTCCAGGAGGCCGTGCCGACGCGGAGGGCGCCCACCTAGACGCGGGCCCGCCGGCGGCGGATCGATTCCAGGGCCTCCCGGAGCGGCTCCAGGACGCTCTCATCGTCGACGTCCATGGCCAGGTCGTCGATCGAGGCGATGTCCTTGAGCGCATCCTCGAGGGCGTCGCCGGCCCGGTCGGCCTGGTGGAGGGCCTGGACCAGGAGCGCGGTGTAGTCGCGGTTGAAGGCCTTCCCGCACCACGGGCAGTGGCCGCCGGACTCGATCACCTGCTCGGGCAGGAACTCCCTTCCACAGTTCGCGCACGTTCCTCGGATCTTCACACCGGCTCCTTCCGCAGGCGCTCCACCAGGTCGCCGGCCGTGTCGGCCAGCGCGAACGGGTCGACGGGCTTCACGAGCCACGCGTCGGCTCCCGACCAGCGGGCCAGCCACTCGTCCTGGGCCCGGGCCAGCACCAGCACCACGGCTCCGGGAAACGGCTCCGCCGCGCCCTTGAGGTCCCGGGTCACCGCGAACGCCCCCGCCCCAGAGGCGATCTCGTCGGCCACGATCAGGTGAGGCAGCTCCCGCCAGGCCACCCGAAGGCCCTCACGGCCGTCGGCGGCCTCGCTCACCGTCCACGGCTCCCCCGTCCGCCGCTCGAGACCGCGGACGGCGGTCCGGAGCTGGCGCCTGAGGGCCGGGTCGGGCGAGATCACCAGGGCCTGCACGGCGTCATTGTAGCGGCCGCCACGACCATCCCCGCCATTCGGTGACGTCCAGGGCGATCACCGAGCCCTGCGGCGGCATCTCGCGGTACTGCGGGTACTTCTCCGCCAGGAGCCGGAGGCCGCGCTCCCGCTCCGGGCCCCCCTCGATGATCCGGCCGGTCCCCCGCAGGCGGACCCACCACACCGCGGGCCAGTCCTCCTCGTAGTGGTCGACGAGCACCGTCACGCGGTCGGGGTTGGCCCTGATGTTCCCCAGCCGGCGGACCCGAGGGGTGCGCTTCGGCTTGTCGTCGATCGACGAGTACAGCGTGTCGCCGTCGAGCGCGAACACCAGCGGGACCACGTGCGGGCGGCCGTCCGGATCGATCGTGGCCATCCGCCCCACCCTCGACTCGGCCACCAGGCGGCGCATCACCGCCGGGTCGATCGACGGCACGAGCGCTCGGTCAGTCGTACCGGGGCTTCGCGGACGGGCCCCGCCACGGGTAGCCGATGGTGTGCTGCCAGCAGTTGGGCCCGGGGTTGTAGGACGACAGCTTGGTGCCGCACACGGTGCAGGTCTTCCCCGCATCGGCGGCGGGCTGCTCCTCGCGCTCTCCGTCTGCCATGTTCCGCGCTTCCTCGGCCATGTCGAGCCCTCCCGTCGCGCTCGGGTGTCCGGAGGGATGGAACGGCCCGGATTTTACCAGGGGCCGCCCGTAATCAGGAAAATCCCCTGGTCAGAGGGCTACTCGATGGTCCAGGTGTCGCCGCCGTGGAGCAGCCGCTCCAGATCGCCCCGGCCCAGCTTCTGCTCGGCCATCTCGAGCTGACGGTCCATGGCCTCGCCGTACACCGGGCGGCGGATGTCGCGGAAGATGCCGATCGGGGTCGGCCCGGTCGGCTGGTGGGCGAGCTGAGCGAGCGAGAACGCCAGGGCCGGGTTCTCCCGATGGGCGTCGTGGACCAGGAGGGCGCCCTCGCCGACGCCCTCGACGTCGACGATCTCGAGGCTCCCGTCCGGCTTCTGGACCACGCCCCGCTCCCCTCGCTCCCCGAACCGGATCGGCTTCCCGTGCTCGAGCCGGATCTGGTTCCGCTGGGCGCCGTGCTGCTTGTCGCGCACGGCGGCGAAGGCGCCGTCGTTGAACACGTTGCAGTTCTGGTAGATCTCGATGAAGGCGGCGCCGGTGTGCCCGGCGGCGGCCCGGAGCACCTCGGTGAAATGCTGGCGGTCGTTGTCGATCGTCCGGGCCACGAAGGCCGCCTCGGCCCCGATCGCCAGGGCCACCGGGTTGAACGGATGGTCGAGCGAGCCGAACGGCGTCGACTTCGTGACCTTGCCCTCCTCGCTCGTCGGCGAGTACTGGCCCTTGGTGAGCCCGTAGATCTGGTTGTTGAAGAGCAGGATCTTCACGTCGACGTTGCGCCGGAGGGCGTGGATCAGGTGGTTGCCGCCGATCGACAGCCCGTCCCCGTCGCCGGTGACCACCCACACCGAGAGGTCCGGCCGGGCCGTGGCGATCCCGGTCGCCAGGGCCGGGGCTCGTCCGTGGATGCCGTGGACCCCATAGGTGTCGACGTAGTAGGCGAACCGTCCCGAGCACCCGATCCCGGCCACCCACACCATCTTGTGGGGCGGCACGCCGAGCTCGGGGAGGAAGCCCTGGACCGTCGACAGGATCGCGTAGTCGCCGCATCCGGGACACCACCGGGGCTCCTGGTCGCTGATGAAGTCCTTCTTCGTCAGTGCCACCGGCACCCCGGCCTGCCCGTTCCCCCGCTGCCCGTTGCCCTCGGTCACGCGAGCCTCCCGATGATCTCTTCCTCCAGCTCCTCGGCGAAGATCGGCTGGCCCTGGACCTTGCTGAACACCTGAGCGTCGACGAGGTACTCGGCCCGGACCAGCTTCACGAGCTGCCCGGTGTTCATCTCCGGGATCAGGATCTTCCGGTACCGGCGCAGGATGTCACCGAGGTCCTTCGGCAGGGGGTTCATGTGGTAGAGGTGGAGCCGGGCCACCTTCTTCCCTCGGTCCCGGGCCCGGTCGACGGCCACGCGGATCGCCCCGTACGTCGACCCCCACCCGAGGACCAGCAGCTCGGCCTGGCCGCTCGGATCGTCCACCCGCAGCGCCGGGATGTCGTCGGCGACCTTCAGTACCTTGGCCGCGCGGAGGTCGGTGGCCCACTGGTGGTTCTGGGGGTCGTAGGAGATGTTCCCGGTCGAATCCGCCTCCTTCTCGAGCCCCCCGATCCGGTGCTCCAGGCCCTCGGTCCCGGGGACCGCCCACGGGCGAGCCAGGTTCTCGTCCCGCAGGTACGGGAGGAACTCGGCCCCCATGTTGGGCCGCTCCGCGAGGTTGGGGGCGATCGACGGCAGCGCGTCGATGTCGGGGAGCCGCCACGGCTCCGACGAGTTCGCCAGGAACGTGTCGGTGAGCAGGATCACCGGGGTCCGGTACGTCACGGCGATCCGTGCCGCCTCCAGCGCCGCGTCGAAGCAGTTCGACGAGGTGTAGGCGGCCACGATCGGCAGCGGCGCCTCGCCGTGGCGGCCGTACATCGCCAGCATGAGGTCGGCCGCCTCGGTCTTCGTCGGCATGCCGGTCGACGGGCCCGCCCGCTGGACGTCGACGATCACCATCGGCAGCTCCAGGGTCACCGCCAGACCGATCGTCTCGGCCTTCAGGTCCAGCCCCGGGCCGCTGGTCCCGGTCACGCCGAGGTGGCCGCCGAACGCGGAGCCGAGCGCCATGTTCGCCGCGGCGATCTCGTCCTCGGCCTGGAACGTCCGCACGCCGAAGTTCTTGTGCTTCGACAGCTCGTGCAGCAGCTCCGAGGCCGGCGTGATCGGGTACGAGGCGTAGAACAGCGGGAGGCCGCTTCGGACGCTCGCGGCCACGAGGCCGTAGGCCGTGGCCGTGGCGCCGTTGATGTTCCGGTACGTACCGGGCTCGGCGGGGGCCGGCTTGACCTCGTAGTGCACCGCGAAGATCTCGGTGGTCTCTCCGAAGTTGTATCCGGCCCGGAACGCGGCGAGGTTCGCGTCCCGGATCTCGGGCTTCCTCCCGAACTTGCGCTCGATCCACCGCTCGGTCACCTCGGTGGGCCGCCCGTACATCCACGAGACGAGCCCGAGCGCGAAGAAGTTCTTCGACCGCTCGGCCTCCTTCTTGGTGATGCCGGCGATCCCGTCCAGCGCCCGGACCGTGATCGTGGTCATCGGGACCTTGTACAGGTGGAACCCGTCCAGGGAGCCGTCCTCGAGCGGGTTCGAGTCGTACCCGGCCTTCTCCAGGTTCCGGTCGGTGAACCCGTCCTCGTTGGCGATGACGATGCCACCCTTGGCCAGGTCGCCGACGTTCACCTTCAGCGCCGCGGGGTTCATCGCCACGAGCACGTTCGGCTGGTCGCCCGGCGTGAGGATCTCCTCGGAGGCGAAGTGGATCTGAAAGGCGGAGACCCCGTGGAGCGTCCCGGCGGGGGCCCGGATCTCGGCCGGGAAGTCCGGCAGCGTGGCCAGGTCGTTCCCGATCATCGCGGTCGCGTTGGTGAACCGATCACCGGTCAGCTGCATCCCGTCACCGGAATCGCCGGCGAACCGGATGACCACCTGCTCCCGCTGCTCGACGGTCTTCTGGCCCACGGGCCGAAAGCGGCCGGGCCTCGGCCCGGCCTCTCGCCACCTCCTTCGACCCCATGGTACTCGGTCGGGGGCGCTCGTCGCACGAACCCTTGCCCGGGTGCCCCGACGCACCTATCCTGCTCACGATGGCGGGGGAGGGAGCGCCGGGCGCCTGGAGGCGCCCGCTCATGAGTGCCGCGGCGCTGGCGGGGGGCGTCGCCCTGGCGACCGTCTGGGCCGGCGGGGCCGGGGCCGTCCCGGGCGCGCTGACGCCCGTCCAGGCGCTCATCGACGGCACCGGGGGGGTCGACGGGATCG
>JBQGDK010000319.1:0-6317 GCA_052039025.1 Actinomycetota bacterium | reverse complement strand
CGGCTGGACGAGTACCTGGACGAGCTCCAGGGTCGAGGAAAGGAGCGGGAACATGCCGAATAGCGAGACGATGACGGTGTCGACGCCGTCGGACCGGGAGATCCGGATGACCCGAGTGTTCGACGCGCCGCGTGGGCTCGTGTACGAGGCGCACACGTCCGCGGAGCACATGCGGCACTGGTGGGGGCCGAAGGGGTACGAGGTCGTGAGCGCCGACATCGACTTCCGGGTCGGCGGGACGTGGCGGATCGTCCACCGAGGGCCCGACGGCCAGGACTATGCCTTCCACGGGGAGTACCGGGAGATCGTCCCCCCCGAGCGGATCACCTGGACCTTCGAGTTCGAGGGCGCTCCCGGTCAGGTCGCGGTGGAGACGGTCACGTTCGAGGAGCGCGACGGGAAGACGATCCTCGAGGTAACGTCGCTGACCCCGTCCAAGGAGGCGCGCGACGCCGTGCTGGAATCCGGGATGACCGAGGGCGCCGCCCAGACCTGGGACCGCCTGGAGGAGTACCTGGAGTCGCTGAAGGCCGGCTCGGCGTGACGGAACGGGTCGCCGGGCCGGCGATGAGTCGCCGGCCCGGCGGCGGTCGAATCGCATGATGACTCCGGGAGCCGGACTCACGCGAGGCGAGCGGGCCCTGCTCGTGGTGGTCGGTCTGACCTTCCTCCACCACGTGGACCACGTCCTCCGGGCGGACAACAGCGGATGGCCCTTCACGCAGGACGTGACGCCGTTCACCGTCAGCCTGATCGTCTATCCGATCTTCGCTCTTGACTTCCTCACGCTCCGGCGCCGCCCGGGCGTCCGGGCCGGGCTCGTGTCGATGCTGTTCGGGGCGCTCTTGATCGTTCACGCCGTATACGAGACGCCGGCCGATCAGTACTCGACCTGGGCGAACGGCGTCAGCTCGGTCCCGCACGCGGCCGGACAGCCGAACCTGCTGGAGGCGGCCTCGCCCACGCTCGGGGTGGTCGCGGTGGTGATCTCGATCGCCCTGTCGGCCTCGGTGCTCGTGGCGCTGATCGTGCTCAACGACGAGGCCCGCCGCAGGCGTCACCCCGGTCGGCGGATCGCTCGCTCGATGATCCAGGTCAGCACCGAGGAGTAGTCCTGTCCCCCCAGGCCGGCGGCCTCGGCATCCTCGAACCAGGAGCGCGCCGCGGGGGCCAGACGGAGGTCCACGTCACCGGAGGCCCCGGCCTGCCGGATCAGGTCGCCGTCCTTCCGCGCCAGCGAGAGCGTGAACCGGGGTGGGTCGACCCCGCCCTCGAGGGCGGGCCGCCGCCGGTCCACCTGCTCGGCGAGGGGGGTGGCCCTGAGGATCTCGAGGGCGATGTTGCGCCGGAGGCCGAGCCCCTCGGCCAACGCCAGCGCCTCCCCGAGCACCCCGAGCACGCCGAGGAGCGTCGAGTTCGTCACGAGCTTCGCGGACGCCCCCGACCCCAGCGGGCCCACATGGATCGGCGACCCGAGCGAGGAAAGGACCGGCATCCACCGCTCGACCGGGCCCCGGTCGCCGCCGACGAAGATCCGGAGCGAGCCGGACTCGGCCTCGCCGAGGCTCCCCTGCACGGGGGCGTCGAGGAGCCCGAACGCCTCGGGGAGCGCCGAGGCCAGCCGCTCGATGGCCGTCGGGCCGACCGTGGACATCTCGATGACGGTGACCGGGGAGGCCGACGAGGCGATGCCGTCCGGCCCCTCGGTCACTTCGGCCAGGGCCTCGGGCCCCGTCACCATCGTCAGGACCGCGTCGACCCGGTCGGCGGCCTCGGCCGGGGTCCCGGCCCGGTGGGCGCCCCGCTCCACCAGGGCGGCGGCCCGTTCGGCGGTCGGGTTCCAGACCACGACCTCGTGGCCGGTGTTGAGGAGCCGGCGCGCCCTGCGGCCCCCCATCGCGCCGAGGCCCACCACCGCCACCGACGTCATGACGCCGGTGGCACCCCGCCGGCGCCCAGCGGTTCGCCGCCCTCGCTGTCCCCGGGCCCCGGCTCCGGCCCGAAGAAGACGCCCTCGAGCTCGGGGGTCTGCTCCCAGGCGTGGACGCACCGGCCGATCCGAGGCGGCCCCGCGGCGCACCTCTCCCAGCGGGTCGCGTCGCGCCACGCGGACGTCGCTCCCCAGGGGCGCCCGTCCTCGGGGCCGACGTCGGGACCCTCCACCGTCAGCACGGCCTCCGCGTCGGTCAGGGAGGCCACGTACCGCTCGAGATCGGGAACCTCGACCGGTGGTCCCTCGCGGAGGAGCTCCTCGACGTCCGCACGGACCCCCTCGCGCAGGGGAACCACGATCACGAGCCGGGCCACGGCCCCACCATACCCTCCCGGCCGATACGCTCCGGGGCGTGGCCGACGGGACCTTCGCCGAGCGCGTCCGGGCCGTGGTGGCGGCGATCCGGCCCGGCGAGGTCGTGACCTACGGCGAGGTCGCGGAAGAGGCCGGGTCGTCCGGCGCGGCCCGGGCCGTGGGTAACGTCATGGCGCGGAGCGACGGCCTCCCGTGGTGGCGGGTGGTGACCGGCACGGGGCGCCTGGTGCCCGGTCACGAGGCGGAGCAGGCCCGGCGGCTCCGGGCGGAGGGCATCGCGGTGCGGAACGGGCGCGTCGTAGGCTTCCCGGTGTGACCGACCTCGGCATCGTCATCGGGGGCCCGCTTCCGACGATCCCCGACCTGGCCGGGCAGGCGGAGGCCGGCGGGTACGAGAGCGTGTGGGTCGCGGAGACCGCGTACTCGGCCTACGTGCAGGCCGCGCTGGCGGCCCAGGCGACCACGCGGGTCCGCATCGGGACGAACATCGCCCTGGCCTTCCCCCGCAGCCCCACGATCACCGCGATGACGGCTCGCGACCTCGCCGAGCTGTCGGGGAGCCGGTTCATCCTCGGCCTGGGCTCCCAGGTGAAGCGGGTGAACGAGCACCGCTTCGGCGTCCCGTTCGAGCACCCGGCGCCGAAGATGGCCGAGTACGTCGAGGTCGTGCGCGAGGTCCTGGCGACGTTCCGAGGTGAGCAGGTGGATCACCGCGGGCGCTTCTACACCGTGACGATGAACCCCTTCCCCGGGGCTGGGCCCGTGGACGACGTCCCGATCTACATCGCCGCGGTGAACGAGCGGATGCTGGAGGCCGCCGGCCGGGTCGCCGACGGCGTGCTCGGTCACCCCCTCACCTCGCCCGACTACATCCGCGAGGTGGTTCGGCCCGCGGTGGCCCGGGGGGCGGCCGACGCCGGACGCGATCCGTCGTCGGTCAGCCTGACGAACAGCGTGGTCCTCCAGCTGAGCGAGGATCGGGAGCGGGCCCGGTTCGAGGCCGCGTTGCAGATCGCCTTCTACGCCACGACCCGGACGTACCGGCCCGTCCTCGACCTCCACGGGTTCGGTGACCTCACCGCGCCGCTCCGGGCCGCGTACGCTCGGGGCGACCTGGCCGAGATGGCGCGCCTGGCGATGCCGATGGTCGACACGTACGCGATCGCGGGGAGCGAGGACGAGTGTCGCGAGCGCCTGGCCGCGTTCGAGGGGCTGGTCGACCGGATCCTCCTCGGCGGGGCGTGGGTGGGTCCCGACCAGGCGGCCCTGGCCGAGAACCACCGGCGGATCATCGAGGCGTTCCGCCCGGCCGCGTAGCTCGGGTGGCGTACCTCGAGGCGCCCCGGCCGGGCCCGCCTCCACCGGCGGCAGTGGGGTCGGCCGCGCGTGCCGGGTCGAGCAAGACGGAGTGACGCCGAGTGCTGGGGTTCGTCCGGTCCTAGGGCTGGAGCTCTTCGGTGGGCTCGCCGAGGTGAGGCGGGGGCGGGATGTCCTCGGCCCCGTGGGGGACCGCGCCGACCGCGGCCTTCCGTCGCTCCTCCTCCTGGGCCGCTCGCTTCTCGTCCGCGACCCGCTGCTGCTCCGCGCGCTCGGCCTCGACCCTGGTCCGCTCCTCCTCGAGCGAGGGGATCTCGGCGGTGCCCTCCACGAACGCCTTCAGCTCCTCGCCCTCGAGCACCTCCCGGACCATGAGGAGCCTGGCCAGCCGGTCGAGCAGCGGCTTCTTGCCGTCGAGGATGTCGAGCGCCCGGTCGCGGGCCTCGCCGACGATCCGGGTCACCTCCTGGTCGATGATCCGGGCGGTCTCTTCGCTCATCTCCGGCCGCTCCCCGGGAAACAGGAGCCGGCCCTCGCCGTTCCGGAAGCCGTCCCGGCCGAAGGACAGCGGGCCGAGCTTCGGGCTCATCCCGTACTCGGCGACCATGGCCCGGGCGATCTCGGTGGCCCGCTCGAGGTCGTTCTGGGCCCCGGTCGAGATCTGGTCGAACGCGAGCTGCTCGGCCATCCGGCCCCCCAGCAGGATCGCCAGGCGATCCTTGAGCTCGGGCTCCGTCATGAGGTACCGGTCCTCGAGCGGCCGTTGCATCGTCATCCCCAGCGCAGCGGCCCCACGCGGGATGATCGAGACCCTGTGCACGGGGTCAGCGTTCGGCACGCTGAGCGCCACGAGCGCGTGGCCCATCTCATGGAAGGCCACGATCTCCCGTTCCTTGTCGCTCATGACCCGGCTCTTTCGCTCCAGGCCCGCGACGACCCGGTCGATCGCCTCCTCGAGCTCGGACATCCCCACGGCATCCTTCTCCCGGCGGGCCGCCAACAGGGCGGCCTCGTTGACCACGTTCGCGAGGTCGGCGCCGGTGAAGCCGGGGGTCCTGGCCGCGATCACCCGGAGGTCCACGTCGTCGCCGAGAGCCACTCCGCGGGCGTGGACCTCGAGGATCGCCTCGCGGCCCTTGAGGTCGGGTCGGTCCACCACGACCTGCCGGTCGAACCGCCCCGGCCGGAGGAGAGCCGGGTCGAGGACGTCCGGCCGGTTCGTGGCGGCCAGGATGATCACGCCCATCGAGGCGTCGAACCCGTCCATCTCCACCAGCAGCTGATTGAGGGTCTGCTCCCGCTCGTCGTGAGAGCCGAGCCCGGCCCCCATGGCGCCGGCGCGGGTCTTCCCGATCGTGTCGAGCTCGTCGAGGAACACCAGGCAGGGCGCTCGATCCTTGGCCTGCTGGAAGAGCTCCCGCACCCGCGCGGCCCCCAGGCCCACGAACATCTCGACGAACTCCGAGCCCGACATGAAGAAGAACGGCACCTTGGCCTCGCCGGCCACGGCCCGGGCCAGGAGGGTCTTGCCGCATCCCGGCGGGCCCAGCAGGAGCACACCCTTGGGGATCCGGCCACCGAGGCGCTGGTACTTCTTCGGGTTCTCCAGGAACGCCACGATCTCCCGGAGCTCCTCGACGGCCTCGTCGACGCCCGCCACGTCGGCGAACGTCGTCTTGAGATCCTTGCGGTCGTAGATCTTCACGCCGCGCTTGCCGAGGTTGAGGGCCCCGGCCGCGCCCCCTCCGGCCATCCTGCGGAAGACGAACCCCCAGATCGCCAGGAGGATCAGGATCGGGATGATCCATTGGAACAGGAACGTCGAGAGGGCGGAGGGCTGCTCGCCGGTGAACCGTACACCGTTCTCCTGGAGCAGGGTCTGGAGCTCCTGGTCCTCGACGCCGGGGACCCGGGTCGTGACGAACCCCGGACCCTCCTGGCCCCGGAGCTGGCCGGCGATCCGGGTCTCGGAGATGGCGACCTCCTCCACCCGGCCCTCCTCGACGAGGCTCAGGAACCGCGAGTACTCGATCTCCTCGGGCTGGGGCACCAGGGCGCTCTGGATCAGGAACAGCAGGATCGCCCCGAGCAGGACGTAGCCCAGCGTGAAGCGCCACCGGCGGCGATCCCCGCCGCCGGATCCGAGGTCGAATCCCTGCCAGCGTCCCTGGCGCCTGTCGTCGTTCGCCACGAGTCCTCCTCCCCCCGAGCGGGGGTTCCCGTCAATGTTCCCACATCGCGGCGGTATCCTGGCCTGCGTGAGCGAGCGGCAGGTCGTCGATCAGGCCCGGTTGGACCAGCGGTTCGAGCGGGAGGCCATCCCGCTCCTGTCCGAGATGTACGGTGCCGCCCTCCGGCTGACCAGGAACCCTTCCGACGCCGAGGACCTGCTCCAGGAGACCTTCCTGCGGGCCTACCGGGGCTTCGCCTCGTTCAAGGAGGGGACGAACCTCCGGGCCTGGCTCTATCGGATCCTCACGAACGCGTTCATCAACACCTACCGGAAGCGCCAGCGGGAGCCCCAGACGATCTCCGACAGCGAGGTCGAGGAGTGGTACCTGTACGATCGCCTGGGAGCGGATGGAGCCGAGGCCTCCGCGGAGGCCCAGGTGCTCGAGTCGCTGCCCGACGAGGACGTCCAGGAGGCCCTGGCCAGCCTGCCCGACCAGTTCCGGCTCGCCGTGCTGCTCGC
>JBQGDK010000318.1:0-1553 GCA_052039025.1 Actinomycetota bacterium | reverse complement strand
CCCGCGCACTCGCTGCGGGCAGTCCCGACCGAGGACGGAGAGCGGCTGATGGTGGGCGGCGAATCGCACAAGGCCGGCCAGAGCGACCAGGCCGAGCGCCACCGGGCGCTGGAGGCGTGGGCCCGGGAGCGCTTCGAGGTGGAGGCGATCGAGCATCGCTGGGCGACCCAGGACAACATGCCTAACGACGGCCTCCCGTTCGTCGGCAGGCTCTGGCCCTTCTCGGATCGGATCCTCACCGCCACCGGAATGCGCAAGTGGGGGCTCGCGATGGGGACGTCCGCCGCGGGGATCCTCGCCGACGCGGTCCGGGGGACCGAGAACCCCTGGGCGCGTACCTTCAGCCCGGTCCGCCTGCATCCCCTCGCGGGCGGAAGCGACTTCATCAAGGAGAACGCGAACGCCGGCCTCCGGTTCGTCGCCGACCGGCTCACGGGGCGTTTCTCGGTGAGTGAGCTCGCTCCCGGCGAGGGGGCGGTGGTCGGATCCGGGCTGGGGAAGCGGGCCGTCTATCGCGACGAGTCCGGCGAGCTCCACTCGCTCTCCGCGAGATGCACCCATCTCGGATGCATGGTCCGCTTCAACCCCGCCGAGCGGACCTGGGATTGCCCGTGCCACGGTTCGCGCTTCGACCTCGACGGGGCCGTGATCGAGGGTCCCGCTGTGCGCGGGCTCCGGCGGCAGGACTAGACTCGCCGCCGATGGAGGGGATCGACATCGGCCGGTCGGCCGGCGCCAACAAGCCCTTCTACACCCGGGCCTCGTTCTGGGTGGGTCCGTTCATTTGGATCCTCGGCGCCGTCGTCGCCACTGCTCTGGCGATCGGCTGGTACGTGCTTGGGGGGTTCCCCCGCGACCACGACCGCTACGGGGAGGTCGCCGTTCCGGGCACCGCCGTGCTCGCGCTGCCCGAGGGCGATGTCCGGATCAACTTCGAGAACGGCGCGCACCGCAGCGGTGACAGCACGATCCTAGAGGACCAGCCGCCCGGCCTGACAGTCGCCGTGACGCCCGCCGGGGGCGGTCAGCCGGTCGAGATCGAGGACGTCCCGGGCTGGATCTTCAGCTCCACCAGCGGCGATCGGGGCCACGAGCCGTTCGCGAAGATGGATGCCCCCAGCGAGGGCGACTACCTGGTCGCGGCGAGCGCGGACGGCGAGCCGGCCCCGCGGCGGCCGAGTCTGGCAACGCCGTCGCCCGACCCGCCCAAGGTCGACAGCGGGGCCGCCCTCTCGATCGGCGCGTCACCCTGGAACCCCCTCGACTCGACGTTCCTCGGTGCCGTCCTCGTTTTCGTTGCAGTGATGCTGGTCATTCTCGCCTTCACCCTGCCGTTCCGGCTGTTCATGGGACGGGGCTAGCCCGCCTGTCCGCGGACCACCAGTCCGGCTACGATCACGGGTGGACCGTGTTAGGCGGGGAATTAGCGGTGCCCTGTAGCCCGCAATCCGCTCTAGCGGGGCTGAATCCCCGAACGAGGGGCCGGCCCTCGGGGTCGGGCCGCCGCGGGCGGCGTTGACGGCCAGGTCCTGCGCAATGTGGGCCCGCGAACC
>JBQGDK010000317.1:0-1729 GCA_052039025.1 Actinomycetota bacterium | reverse complement strand
GGCCCGCCGCTGCGAACGGAGTCGGAGTGGGCAAGCGGAGGATCCTGGTCGTCGAGGACCATCCCACCGTGCGGGAGGTCCTCCGGACCCTGCTCGCCCTGGAGGACTTCGAGGTCGCCGTGGCCTCCACCGGTGAGGCGGGGCTCGCCATGGCGGATCGTCTCCGCCCGGACGTGGTCATCCTCGACGTGATGATGCCCGGCCTCGACGGCTACGAGGTCTGCCGGGCCATCAAGGCCCTGTCAGAGGACACCCGGGTGGTCATGGTGACCGCCCGAACCTCGGTCGAGGACGAGCTGGCCGGCCGCGAGGCGGGCGCCGACGTGTACCTCGGCAAGCCGTTCTCGCCGCTCGACGTCCTGGAGGCGGTCGGGATCGGCGCGGGGACCCCCGAGTGAAGGCGGACCCGGCCCGCGAGCAGGACGTCGTCCACGGCCAGCTCGTGGCCTTCGCCCGAGACCTGAAGTCGCTGTACCGCCAGGAGCGGGAACGAGCCCGCCAGCTCGAGAGCGCTCTGGAGCGGCTCTCCGACTCCTACCTGGCGACGATGGAGAGCCTGGCCGTGCTGGTCGAAGCCAAGGACGAGGAAACCCGACGGCACCTCGACCGCAGCACGCAGCTGGCCCTCGACCTCACACGCCGGATGGCGCCGGACCTGGCCCGACGACCGGAGATCGGATGGGGCTATCGCCTCCACGACATCGGCAAGGTGGCGATCGCCGAGCGCATCCTCACGAAGCGAGGGGAGCTCACGCCCTCGGAGCGGCTCGAGATGCGGACGCATCCCGAGGTGGGGGCCCAGATCGTCGCCCCGCTCCGGTTCCTGGGCGAGGCGGTGCTGGTGATCAGGCACCACCACGAGCGGTTCGACGGCTCCGGGTACCCCCACGGTCTCCGGGGCGAGGCGATCCCCGTGCCCGCCAGGATCTTCTCGGTCGTCGATGCCTTCGACGCGATGACGAACGACCGGCCGTACCGGAAGGCCCGCCCACCGGAGGACGCCCTCGAGGAGATCGCTCGACGAGCCGGGACCCAGTTCGATCCCGTGGTCGCGGGGGCCTTCGTCGACATGATGGCGACCCCGACGGACGCCCGCCCCCGGCCGTTCGACCCCACGATCACCTCGGCCCCCACGGGCGGCTATCCGGGCTGAGCCCGTAGGCTAACGGCCATGTCGGCCGTCCCCCTGGTGCGCGTGGTTCGCTCGGGCGTCGAGGAGGCCGTCCACCTGGGCTCGGTGGCGGTGGCAGACGCACGGGGTCGGCTGGTGGCGAGGGCCGGCGATCCCGAGGGTGTCACGTTCGCCCGTTCCTCGATGAAGCCGCTCCAGGCCGCCGTGAGCCTCACGCTGGCCGGGCTGGACCTCCCGGACGAGGAGGTCGCCGTGATGTGCGCCTCGCACAACGGGGAGCCCGCTCACCTCGGGCGAGTGCGGGCGATCCTGGGCCGGGCCGGCCTGGGGGTCGAGGCGCTCCGGACCCCACCGTCGTGGCCTCTCGACCAGGCGGCCGCTGCCGCCGTCGATGGTCCCCGGCCCGAGTACCACAACTGCTCCGGGAAGCACGCGGGGATGCTCCTGGCCAGCGCGCGGCGGGGGTTCGATGCGGCGACGTATCCGGAGCGCGAGCACCCCGTCCAGGCCGCCGTGCTCGAGGCCGTCCGGGCGGTGGCCGGGGAGCCCCTGGCCATGGGAATCGACGGCTGCGGGGTCCCGGTCCACGCGCTGCGG
>JBQGDK010000316.1:0-3969 GCA_052039025.1 Actinomycetota bacterium | reverse complement strand
CACATCCCGCCGTACGACTCCACGCTCGACCTGGCCCCCGAGCTCACCGAGGACCTGCGGGTGGTGAGCAAGGGTGGCGAGGTCAGCATGCTGCCGGTGGGCTCCACGGCGGTGCGCGAGTTCATCGAGCGGCACCAGCCCGTGGTGTCCCTGCACGGGCACATCCACGAGTCTCGGGGAGCCGTGCGGATCGGCCGCACGCTGGCCATCAACCCGGGCAGCACGTACGGAGAGGGGGTGCTGGACGGAGCGATCGTCGACATCGAGGACGGCGAGGTCGTGTCGCATCAGCTCGTGAGCGGCTGACGACAGAGGGAGGGAGGTCTCGATGGCGGAAGCGACTGTTGGTCGACCGGCGGTCTTCGAGCGCAAGGCCACCGGCCTGGTGCGCGAGGCGGGAACCCTCGACACCCTGATCTACAACATCAACTTCGTCTCGCTGGGATTGATGAGCGCGCTCGTGTTCCTGTTCTCGACTGCGTTCTACCCCGGGGCGAACCTGTACTGGACGGCGATCCTGACGTTCCTCCTCGTCATCCCCACCAGCCTCGTGTTCGCCTTCTTCGCGGCGAGCATGCCGCGGTCCGGGGGGGACTACGTGTACGTCAGCCGGACGCTCCACCCGGCGCTGGGGATGATGTCGAGCTGGAACAACACCGTGTGGTGGTTCATCTACGGCGGGGTGCCGTCGGCGTTCTTCGCCCAGTTCGGGCTGGCCCCGTTCTTCTCCACGATCGGCCAGATGGCGGACGTCGGGTGGATGTCGGACCTCGGCACGTGGTTCGCCTCCGACGTGGGCACGTTCGTCACCGGCGCCGCGCTGATCGTGACGCTCGTCCTGATCTTCTCCCGGAGCCTTCGGCTGTACTTCCGGATCCAGAACACGCTGTTCTTCCTGTCGCTGATCTCGTTCCTGCTGATCGCGATCGTGTGGGCCGTGCAGTCCGAGGCCGACATCATGGCCCAGCTCGGGGCGGGCCTCGGGGAGCAGACGCTCCGGGGGCTCGGGGACGCCGCGGCCGAGGCGGGGTTCGCCGCCGGCGGGCCGTTCAGCCTGAAGTGGACGATCCTCGCGGGGACGTGGGTGTACATCAACCTGGTGTTCAACCAGTCCTCGGCCTACATCGGGGGCGAGGTGAAGCGGGCGTCCCGTCTTCAGCTGTGGTCGATGCCGATCGCGGCGACCCTGTCGATCCTGGTGCTGCTGATCCTGCTGGCACTGGGCGACCGGGCCCTGGGGCTGGAGACGATCGGCCAGCTGGCCGCCAGCCAGGGGCTCGTGTTCACACAGATCGCCGCGTTCGGCTCGGGCAACCTGCTGATCGCGATCCTTATCATGGGCGCATTCATCTTCCAGAGCTACACCTGGCTCCCCGGACAGATCACGAACGCCAGCCGGAACTTCCTGGCGTACTCGATCGACGGGCTCATGCCGAAGATGCTCGGTGACGTCCACCCGAGGAACCACACGCCGGTGAACGCGCTGGTGCTCGTCGGCGCCGGCTCGATCGCGGCGCTGGCCGCGTTCGTGTGGATCGATGTCTTCGCCACGCTCGTGGGGATCTTCGGCTTCATCCTCGGGTTCATGCTGGTGTCGATCTCGGCCATGGTGTTCCCGTTCCGCCGGAAGGAGCTGTTCGAGGCCTCCCCGGTGAACGGCCGGTTCGCGGGCCTGCCGATGATGAGCCTGGTGGGCTTCCTCTCCCTGGTGGCCCTGGCCATCATGGCCTGGGCTTTCCTCACCGACCCGAGCGCCGGGCTCGTGGGTCATCCCGGGCTCGTGTGGATGAACATCATCATCTTCGTCAGCGGGCTCGTCATCTACTACATCGCCAGGGCGATCCAGCGCGGCCGCGGCGTGGACATCTCGAAGCGGTTCGCGGAGATCCCGATCGAGTAGCTCAGCCCAGACGGAGGGCCACGGCTCGGCAGGGGGCGCCGTCGGCGTCCCCGCCGAGCCGGATCGGCAGGAGGGCGATCAGGGGGTCGTCGAAGTCGACGGCCCCCAGGCCCGTGAGGTTCTCGGCGAAGATGCCTCCGGCGCCGAGGAACGTCAAGTGCGACGGGAATGTGGACTCGCCCTCGCCGGGCAGGACGGTTCGGTCGAGGTTCAGGGCGTCGATGGCAACGGTGCGGACGCCGAGGTCGACCAGCCGACGGCTCGCGTCCGGGTCGAGGAACGGGTGGGCGAAGTATCGGCCGGTCCCGAGGTGCCGATCGGACCATCCCGTGTGCAGGGCCACGACGGCTCGCGGGCGGAGCCGGTCACCGTACGGAGCCAGATCGTCCCACGTGATCGGCTGCCGCTCCTCGTGGCCGGTGACGTCCACGATCACCCCTGGCCCGGCGAACAGCGACAGGTCGCAGTCCTCCAGGCGCGGGCCGTCCTCGATGAAGTGGTACGGCGCATCGACGTGGGTCCCGCTCTGGGACCCGATGTGGAGAGCGAGAAGGTTGAAGCCGTCCGCGGCGACCCGGGCGGCGGGCGTGATCCTCGGGACCGGGTCGCCCGGATACGTCTGCGTGGTCTCGTCGAGGACGATCGACAGGTCGACGATCCGCTCCACGCTCATGGCCCGACGGCGGAGCCTACCAGCCGGGCCCGCCGGCCGTGTGGCCGAACGGGCGACTATCATCCTGGGGACGAACCGGGAGGATGAAGCTGATGTCGGGCCCCGACCTGCTGGCCGCGGCGGCCGCGACCCCCCGGCGGTTGGGGGGCACGCGCGAGCGGCCCACCCGCGAGACCATCGACTTCCTCCGCGCGGTCCCGCTGTTCGCGGGGGTATCTCGGCGGCACGTGCGCAGGATCGCCTCGCTGGGGCGGCTCGTCTCGTTCGCCCCCGGGCGAACGATCGTCGAGCGGGACGTCCGCGGCGACTCCTTCTACCTGATCCTCCGGGGCCGGGCCAAGGCGTACCGCAGCGTTGTGCCCACCGGCCGGGCCATCGCGAGGCTGGAGGCCGGCGACTACTTCGGCGAGCTGGCCCTCCTGGACGGCGGCCGCAGAACGGCCACCGTCGTGAGCGAGATCGGCCTGACCGCGTTGAAGATCCCGCGCGCTTCGTTCCGCAAGCTGCTGCTCCGGGAGCCCGCGGTGGCCCTCCGGATGCTCCAGGCGTTGGCCGCGCGGACGCGCGAGCGCGAGGCTTCAGCCAGCCACTAGGCCCAGGGCTCGCCGGAGCCGCTCCCCCAGGAGCGCCAGCCGCTCGACCGGCTCGTTGCTGTACACGAACCGGATGTACCGCGGCGACACCCGCTCCCCCCACGTCGTCATGGGGGTGGCCGCCACCTTCTGGTCGACCAGCGCCTCGGACAGCACCGGCGGGGTGGCGCCGAGGGCCTCGACGTCCATCAGGAGCGACCACCCGCCGGCCGGCCGCACGGCCGGGAGCCCCTCGAGCTGGCCCAGGATGGCGTCGCGGCGCCGCTGCCACTCCGCGGTGGCGGCCTCCACGTCCGCGCCGGGCTCGCGGAGGGCGGCCGCGGCACCGGCCTGGGCGATGCCCCCAGGGGTCAGCCCGTTGTAGATGTGGGCGCGGGCGGCCTCGTCACCGAGCGCCTCCGGGACGACCAGCCATCCGATCCGCCAGCCGATCATCCGCTGCTCCATGGTCACGCATCCCACGTGGACCACCCGATCGGCCATGTCGGGGAGCGAGGCCGGGTGCCGGTACCGCCGGCCGTCGAAGAGGATGCGCTCCATCCACGCCAGGTACACGAGCCAGGCGTCGTGCTCCCGGCAGATCGATGCGACCGCCTCCCACTCCCCGTCGGAGAGGTGGTTGCCGGAAGGCATCCCCGGGTTCGCCACGAAGATCGCCCGGGTGCGGTCGGTCACGGCCGCGGCCATCGCCTCGGTGTCGAGGCGCCACTCGCCGCTCTCGGGGCGCAGCGGCACCAGGCGGGGAACGGCGCCGACGATGCGGACGCGGTTGATCATCCCCGCGTAGGTCGGGTCGACCAGGA
>JBQGDK010000315.1:0-7531 GCA_052039025.1 Actinomycetota bacterium | reverse complement strand
CGAAGGAGGCCCGTCCGCTCGACCCCAAGCTGCTCCAGTACGAGGAGGCCCTGTCGGAGGCCCTGGGGACCCGCGTCCATATCCAGCGCACCCGGCGGAAGGGGAAGATCGTGGTCGAGTTCGGCTCGAAGGCCGACCTCGGCCGCATCGTCTCCCGGATGGTCGGGGGGGAAGGCGTCTGAGGATGGGACGACCGAGCGGCCGGTGTACGATCGGCCCGTGAGCGAGCTGCGTCGGGTCGGGCGGGCCGTCGCTCTGGGGCTGGCCCTGGGGGCGCTGCTCCTTCGCGCGGCTCGCGATCAAGCGTAGGTGCGGCCGTGGGCGCCCGCCGTCTCGTCGACGTGACGCTGGACAACCTGGTGGATCTCCCCGTCGAGGCCCGGACCAGCCTGTACTGGGAGACGGACACCGACGAGGGGCCGTCCGACCCGGCCTTCGAGAAGGAGGAGTGGTTCTCGGAGGTCCTCCTGGAATGGGGCGTGTGTGGGCTGGCACTCGTTGAGGGGGGCCGCGGGACGGTGGGGTTCACTCAGTTCGCGCCGCCTTCGTTCTTCCCCCGCCTCTCCCGGTTCCGGTGTGGGCGCGTCTCCGAGGACGCCGTGTACCTCGCGTACTGCTACGTGGTCGCGGTTCGCCGGGGGTTCGGCGTGGGGACCCAGCTGATCCGGGGCGCATCCGGCGCGCTGATCGACCGGGAGGTCCGGGCCGTCGAGGCGTTGGGCGATCGGGAGCGAGCGGACGGGTGGGTCCTCCCCGCGCCGTTCCTGGGCGCGAACGGGTTCCACGTCCTCATCGAGGACCCGAGGTACCCGCTGATGCGGCTCGAACTGAGCACGGCCGCCCCGCCGAAGGAGGCCGCCGGCCAGGTGGCCGTGCCGGGCCTCGCCTAGGTCTGCGGTCCGCTGCCCGCGGACTGGCCGGCGAAGTAGCGCTCCAGGGCCCTGGCCGTGGCCCCGGCAACCCCGCGGAGGAACGGCTCCTCCGACAGGAGCCGCTCTTCCTTCGGGTTCGTGACGAAGCAGGGCTCGATCTGGACCGCCGGCATCCGGGTCTCGCGCAGGATCGGGAACGCCTTGGGATGGGCCCGGCCGTCCCGTAGGCCCGTGGCCGAGGTGAGCTCGTCCTGCACGAGCTCGGCGAGCAGCGCCCCCGCCACCGACGAGGCCCCGACGCCCCCGAAGTAGTAGGAGGACGACCCCTCGGCCGCGGGATCCTCATGGCTGTTCAGGTGGATCGAGACCAGGACGTCGGCCCCGGCGCGATTCGCCCGGGCCGCTCGCTCGGAGGCGTCGGGGTCCTCGTCCGCGTGGCGGAGCAGGCGAGGGTCGGAGCCGCGGAGCCGGAGTTCCTCCAGGAGCGCCTCGGCCAGCCGGTAGGCCCCGTCGGCCTCCCGCGTGCCCGCGGGGCCCCTGGCGCCGGGATCCGTGGGGCCGTGGCCCGGATCGACCGCCACCGTTCGCCCCGAGAGCGACCCGGACCCGCGGACCGCCTCGGTCTCGCGCACGGCCGCGCGGCCCGGCCCGGTGACCGGGGCGGCCAGGAGGCGGTCGAGGGCCTTGAGGGTCGTCGGGCCGACGATGCCGTCGGACCGGAGCCCGACGTTCCGCTGGAAGTCCCGGACCGCCTGGGCGGTCTGGTCGCCGAAGATGCCGTCCTCACGGCCCGGATCGAATCCGAGGATGTTCAGCCGCCGCTGCAGGGCCCGGACGTCGTCGCCTCGGAAGTTCGGGCGGCGGAGGTACAGGACCCGGTCGCCGAGGGCGTAGCCGGCCTCGACGAGCTCCTCCCAGGTCTCGGGCCCGGCCAGCCCATCGACGAGGAGCCCGCGCTCCTGCTGAAAGGCGCGGAGCGCCCCCTCCGTGGAGTCGCCGAAACGGTGGTCGTCGACCTCCAGCGCGTCGACGTGGAACCCCAGGGCAAGCAGGCGAGCCTGCACGTCGCGGACGGCATCGCCGCCGTCACCTCGGCGGATGGGCTGCACGGGGACGAAGTGTAGCGCCGGGTCAGGCTGGGATGTGGTCCTGGAGCTCCCGGAGGATGGCGTCCTTGGGCCTGGCTCCCACCACGCGGGCCCGCTCCTCGCCGCCCACGAACAGGATCAGCGTGGGGATGCTCATGACGCCGTATCGGCGTGCGGTATCGGGGTTGTCGTCGACGTTCAGCTTCGCCACGCGCATCACATCGGCCTTGTCCTGGCCGATCTCCTCAACCACCGGGGAGACCATGTGGCACGGGACGCACCAGTCTGCCCAGAAGTCGACCAGCACGGGCACGTCCGCCTTCAGTATCTCCTGCTCGAACCCCTGGTCGGTGACCTCAGTGACCGCCCCCATACCTCGTCCTCCTCGTTCGTCGATGAGCCGGGCTCATCCTCGCTATCGTTCAACGCCGGTCGCGACGTCCGCTATTCCTTACCCCGCGTAGAGCCGCCCCGCCAGCCGCTCGTAGCCGGATGCGTCGCCGTCTCGCCCCAGCTGGGCCAGGCGGCGTTCGCCCCTCGAGGTCGCCCGCACCGAGGCACGGTACAGCCGGGACACCATCGGATAGGGGTTCTCCCATCCGGCCGGGCCCTCGATGCCGAGGTGGAGGTGGGGCGGGAACTCATCCTCATGGCCCGGGGGCCCGTATCCCGTGTTGCCGACGAGGCCGAGGATGTCACCCGGCTCGACGGGGACCCCGACCCGGATGGCCGGGTCCACCCGGGACATGTGTGCGTAGAAGTAGTACTTGCCGTCCACACCACGGACGCCCACCCGGGTCCCCGAGTAGAACGTCCATCCGACGGCCTCCACCGTGCCCGCGGTCATCGACAGGATCGGCGTGCCCTTCTCGGCGACGATGTCGTTTCCCTCGTGGACCCCCACGAGCCGCCACCTCCCGGCGATCAGCCGGAACCGGGGGTCGTGCCAATCGTCCGCCAGCTCGATCACCGAGAGCCAGTTCGAGCGGGCCACCGGGAACGTGAGCCCGTCCACCACGACGGGTCGGTAGTACGAAGGCTCCGGGGTCAGCGGTACGGGCTGAGCGGGGCTCGGGGGGGCCCCGACCAGCGTCCCCGCCGCGGCGACGAGAACGGCGAGGCGAACGCTCCGCACCCTAGTGGCCGAGGGTCTCCAGGAAGCGCTCGGCGTCCATGGCCGCCTTGCACCCCATGCCCGCGGCCGTGATCGCCTGTCGGTAGGTGAAGTCGACGACGTCGCCGGCGGCGAACACGCCCCCGACGCTCGTCGCGGTGGTCGGCTCGCGGACCGCGATGTATCCCTCGGTCATGTCGAGCTGGCCCTCGAAGATCTGTGTGTTGGGGACGTGCCCGATGGCCACGAACACGCCGCCGGTCGGAAGCTCGGTGGTCTCGTCGGTCTTGGCGTTCCGGAGCTGGACCCCGGTGACCTGTCCGTTCCCGACGACCTCGTCGACGACCGAGTCCCACACGAACTCGATCTTGTCGTTCTGGAAGGCGCGCTGCTGCATGATCTTCGACGCTCGCAGCTCGTCCCGACGGTGCACGACGGTCACCTTCGTTGCGAACCGGGTCAGGAACAGGGCCTCCTCCATGGCCGAGTCGCCACCACCGACCACGACCAGCTCCTGTCCTCGGAAGAAGAATCCGTCGCAGGTGGCGCAGGTCGATACGCCGCGGCCGAGGAGCTGCTGCTCGCCCGGCACGCCCAGCATCTTCGCCTTGGCCCCGGTGGCCACGATCACGGCCCGGGCCCGGAACTCCTCGTCACCCGACCAGACCCCGAAGGGCCCCTCGGACAGGTCGACCTTCGTGGCGGCCTGGTGGAGGAGCTCGGCGTCGAACCGGGCCGCCTGCTTCTCCATCAGCTCCATCAGCTCGGGGCCGAGGATCCCCTCGGGGAACCCGGGGAAGTTCTCGACCTCCGTGGTCAGCATGAGCTGGCCGCCTGCGTCGATGCCCTTGAGCACCAGGGGCCGGAGGTTCGCTCGGGCGGCATACAGTGCGGCGGTGTAGCCGGCCGGCCCGGAGCCGATGATCACAACGTTCTGCACGTCCACGGTTCAGTCATTCTCCCACAGCGGTCGGCGCTCTCTACCGGTTCCAACGCCCGGCTATTCCCGGGCTACAGCCGCTGGCCGACCAGGGAGCGGAGCCGGCAGTCCTCCCGTCCCACGATCCAGATCATCAGGCGGTCGAAGCCCTGGTCGGGGGCCGGGCCTCGAAGGAAGGACGCCACGTAGACCGGCTCCCCCTCGAAGGTCGCTCCCACGATCGTGAACGGGACGACCGGGTCGTCGGGCGGGACCTCGGTGATCACGCACCGGTAGATCCGGCGGAGATCGGGGGGGAGTGTTGATGGATCGAATTCGGCGTAGAAATCGGTGGCCGAGGGCGCCAGCCCCTGGTTCAGGGCCGTCCGGGCCTCGTCCCGGAGGCTCCTGGCGAGGACGGCCAGCCCGGCCTCCGTGTACTCGGCGGGAGATTCGCGGAAGCGGGGGAGGGCGCTGCCCCGCTGGTCGGCCCCCGCCTCGAGCGCCTGCTCCTGGGGGGTGGTCTCCCCGCCCGCCTCCTCGGGGGCGGCTGCAGGCGACGTCTCGCCACCCCCGTCGGGACGCGAGGCGACCACGGCGATCCCGGCAGCGATCAGGATCGCGGCCGCGGCCACCGGGGCGACGTACCGTCGGGCGCCGGAGGCGCGGGGCGCCTGGCGGGCGCGGCGGCGGACGGCCATGCCCAGACCGGAGGGGGGCGCGAGCTCGGGGAGCTCGGCCAGGGCGGAGCGAGCTCCGCCGGCCAACCCGACCTCCTCCCGACAGCGGGCACACGCCCCGACGTGGGCCTCCACGCGGGCGCGCTCCGCCGCGTGGAGGGAGCCCTCGACGTACTCGGCCAGCAGGGCGTCGGGATGGACCTCGGGATCGGTGGTCACGTCGTCTCCTGGAGGTTCGACGGGGGAACCCCCCTGGCGTGTTCCCCGCGGAGGGCTCGGGCCAGGGCGACCCGGCCGCGATGGATCCGGGACTTCACGGTGCCGATGGGCGCGCCGATCGTCTCGGCGATCTCCTCGTAGGGCACGCCCTGCGCGTCGTGGAGGATGAGGGCGGCCCGGAACTCCTGGGGAACCTCGAGCAGGGCGCGCTGGACGTCGATGGCGGCGGCCGACGCGTCGGCGGCGTCGGGGGATGGCGGCGGCTCCAGGTCGTCCTGGGCGGGCGGTGCCTCCCGGCGTCGCTTCCGGAGCGTGTCGAGGCACACGTTCACGGCCACCCGGTGGAGCCAGGTGGTGAAGGACGAGGAGCCTCGGAACCCGGCCAGCTTCTGGAGGCAGATCAGCCAGGTGTCCTGCGCGGCGTCCGCGGCGTCCTCGGGCCGGCCCAGCATCCGATAGGCGAGGTTGTAGACCCGCCGCTCGTGGCGCTCCATCAGCTCCGAGAACGCGGACCGATCGCCGGCCAGGTACCGGCGCACCAGGTCGCCGTCGGAGGCCCGGCTCACGGCCCGAGCACCTCAACCTCGTTGACGTGCGCCCGATAGTTGTCGACCAGCGGAAGCTCGGTGAGCCACAGGAGGAGGTAGCGGGTCTCGACCGGCCCGACGGTGACCTGGGCGTCCGCGTCGGCAGTGGCCTCCGCGAGGGGCTCCGCGTCCGTCGCCCAGGTGTCGGGCGAGTCGGAGGCGTACACGCTGAAGTCGAACCCGGGGGTGTCGGTCTCGATCCGGAGGCCGGTCACCTCGGAGGGCTCGGCCAGCTCCAGGATGATCCCGACCCCGGTCTTGTCCATGTCGGGGTTCTCGTACCCCTCGGTCGTCCAGTACGTGCCGGGATCGCCGTCGGTGGCCCCGGTCACGGTCTCGTCGTGCTCGCCGTCGCCGCCCTCGGGGTCGTATGCGTCGATCGCCGCGGCGTCGAGCGTCCGCGGCGCATCGGTGCCGCCGCCGCGAGTCGGGGCCTGCCCGTCCTCATCGAGGACCTGGCCGAGGACCCAGAACGCCCCGACGGCCAGGGCGGCCACGAGCAGGACGAGCAGCGGGACCGCGACCCACGATCGGACCGACGGAGATGCCTGCTCCGGCACCTCGGCGGGCCCGGCCGGGGCCGGCGAGGCCCACGAGGGAACGGCCCGGTCGAGCGCCTCGGCCATCTCCTCGGCGGTCCCGTACCGGTCGTCGGGCCGAAGGGAGAGCGCGCGGACGGCCACCGCATCGAGGCCGCGAGGGATCCCCGACCGCAGCGCCCGCGGGGGGACAACCTCCTGGGTCAGCCGGAGCGTGGCGGTGGCGATGTGGGTGTCGGCCTCGAACGGCACCCGGCCGGTCAGACACTCGTACAGGACGATCCCGCTCGCGTACAGGTCCGTACGAGCGTCGACCGGCTCGCCAGTCACCTGCTCGGGCGCCAGGTACCGGGCCGTCCCCAGCAGGTTCCCGGTCGTCGTGAGGTCGTCGCCGGCGAACGCGGCCTTGGCGATGCCGAAGTCGGTCACCTTCACGAACCCGTCCGGGGCGACCAGGATGTTGGCGGGCTTCACGTCGCGGTGGATCACGCCCTCGCGGTGGGCGTGGGCCAGGCCGTCGAGCACCCGCCGGACGATCCGGACGGCCTCCTCGGCCTCCAGTGGCCCTCGGGAGGCCAGCACCGACTCCAGGGTCCTACCCTCGAACAGCTCCATCACGATGAAGCAGACGCCGGCGTCGATGCCCGTGTCGAACACGCGGACGACGGCCGGATGCGTGAGCCGCGCGGCGGCCACGGCCTCGACGTGGAACCGGTCGAGCAGGTCGGGATCCCGGGCGAGGTGCTCGTGGAGGACCTTCACCGCCACCGGGCGTCGCAGGACCCGGTCTCGGGCCCGCCAGACCGCGCCCATCCCGCCCGAGGCGACCTCCTCCTCGAGCTCGTACCGGTCGGCCAGGGACCGGCCAGCGAGCCGGAGCTCCTCGGCCTCCACGAGCGTCAGTGTACGCGGCGTCCGGCCGCGACCCCGACGGTCTCGTCGCCATGGGCGCGGCGGATGGCGCGGATGATCACCGCCGCCACCGACCGGTCAGGCTCCGTCGCACCAGCTCGAACTCCTCGATCCGGAGGAGCAGCGCCGCACCGATGAACGTCAGGAGCCCCGCCGTCACCCCGATCCCCACCTGGGCGATCTGACCACCGAGCGTCGTGACGTCGACGGCCTCGAGCACGAGGCGGCTGGCCCCCCAAGCGGCGGTCCCGGTGCCCACGGCCGCGATCAGGATGCGCCCCAGGCCCGCGGCCAGGCGTCGGCCCTCTAGCCCCTCGAGCCGGCCCCGGAGGATCACCCCGGCCGTGACCGCGGCCACGAGGTAGGCGATCGAGTGCCCGAGGGCCAAGCCCCGCACCTCCATCGCCGGGAACAGGACCAGGTTCGCGGCGATGTTGACGCCGACGGCCAGGACGTTCACGAGCGCCGGCGTCCGCGTGTCCTGCATCGCGTAGAAGGCCCGGAGGAACAGGAGGAACGCCGAGAACGGGAACAGGCCCAGGGCGAAGAACGCCAGAACCCCGGACACGAGCTCGGTCGAGGCGGCGCCGGCGACCCCATG